>PXDN01000404.1 GCA_003566375.1 Opitutia bacterium | reverse complement strand
GGTGGTGTCGCTCGTGCCTCGCTCACCCCCCGCCCGCCCTGAGCACGCCGAAGGAGTTTCAAGCTGCGAACCCTCCGGGTTCAAAGGTTCTGTGAAATCTGAATGGATGCGTGCAAGGTGCGTGTTTCGGCTCCGGTACAGGTGCCGGCTCCAAGGAGAGCCCACCGGAATTGCTTTGCCAAAACGGAAGCGTGGAGGGATTTTGGCAGGGTGGGATTCACCAGAGAAGTGGAAAATCTGATCGCCTCGCTGCGGGGACTGCCCGAAAACCGGAGCCGGTCCATCCCGCGCGAGTCCCGTTCCCTGCAATCATTGATTCCCAAACTGCTGGAGGATCATCTTGCCAGCAGCGAAAGCCTGGAGGAACAAATCGCCAAAGAGTGGGAGACTATCATCGGTTCGGCCAACGCCGCCTACGCCCGCCCGTTGCGGGTGGAATCGAAAAGCCGGCTATTCGTGGCCGTCTCCAATAACGTGATCCGGCAGGAGCTGTTTTTCCACCGGAAACTGATTCTCGAACGGGTGCGCAACCTTCCCGGCTGCTCCACCATCCGAGAAGTGGTCTTGCGCACCGGTTGACCGCCGGGAGTCGCGCGGGGGGAGTGGTTTTCAAACGCCCTTGAGCAAAGAGGGGATCACCATCCAGCGCACCGACCAGCGGCGGAAAGCCCCGCCGGTATCCATAATACGGATGCCATGGTCAAGCCGGAGCAAGGTTCCTTTTTTCATCACAAACAAACCCGCGTCGGCATCCCCGAGCGCCAACAGGGACGCCAGCCTCCCGAGGTGGGGCTCGTGGCCCACGACCAAAACCGACCCGCCGGCCGGCAATTGATCCACCACCCCCTCAACCGGATCGAGCGGGCACAGGCCGGACATGACCCACGGCTCGGTTTTCCAGCCCGCTTTCTCCGTCACCAGCGCCGCCGTTTGTTCGGCCCGTTTCAACCCGCTGTGCACGATGGCTTCGGGGCAAGCCACCCGCCCTTTGAGAAAGCGCCCCAGTTCCCCGGCTTGGCGGATGCCCTTGGACGACAAGGGTCGGAGGTCGTCCTGATCGCCCGGCTCGGCATCCGCGTGCCGGAGCAAAAACAATTTGGTCATGGAGTCCCGCCGGGCATTCCCGGGATTTGCATCCCGCCCGGCATCGACAAAGCGGTGAAACCTTCCGGTGCTTCAAAGAGACTGTCGTCCAACTCCTTCACCTCCACTTCCACCACCTCCAGGCGCATGGCCCGGGCTTCCGGCACCCCGGTTTCGCGAATCAACAAGGGAAACAAGCCGGTGCGTTGCAGGGCCCGCCCGGTCGGGGTGGCGCGCCGCCGCTCGTCACCCGGCAGGTGCAGGGCGCTGAGGGGACCGAGTTCGGAGGTGAGCCAAAGCTCGAATACACGGCCCCCGTCCGACAACACGTGGCGTTCTGCCTCGTACCCGAGAATGGTCCGCTTGTCGCCGGTGGCGCGAATCGTGCCTCCTTCGTCAGGGCTTTCTCCGGCATCTTCCATCGAATCGGGCATCGGAAACTTCATGTACATTTTCTCCTGGGTCATGAGCACCAGGATTTCCTTGCGCTTGGTGTCGATCACCACTTCGCCGAGATTTTGCATGCCGGCTTCCATGCGCATCCGGTGCCCTTTGACATGAGCGGTGAGACGGTCGCTCATCCCCTGCTCGCGAACTTCCATGACCAGCCGGCCTTCAAACGGCTTGGGTTTCGCCTCCTCCGCCGCCGCAATCGAATGGGTCAACAAAAACATTCCCGCCACCGCCAAAACACGGGTGGCGCCCGCAAACAAATGATGAGTTTTCATGCCCGGCATGCTGCGCATATTCCGACCGAAAGCCAAGCCTTGCTTTGGTAAAAGAAACGTAAGCGGTTTACCATGGTAAAACCGGTCTTCAGCCACGCCCGCCGCCGCCCGACGGGTGCTGACAAGGGAACTTCCGGACCGGTTCAAACCCGCTCACCGGGGAACCATTGGTAGAGGAAAAAATACACCAGCACGCCGGTGATGGAAACGTAATACCAGATCGGAAACGTCCATTTGGCCCAGGCCCGGTGCGCTTCGAAACGCCCCTTGATGGCCAACCCGAAGGTGATCAGGATCAGTGGCAGGTTCACCATCGCCAGCAGCACATGCGAGATCAGCATGGTATAATACACCACCCCGATAAACCCGGTTTCCGGGAAACGGGTGTGCACCCCGTCCTTCAGAAAATGATAGGTCAGGTAGCAGGCCAGAAACACGGCGGAGATAATCATGGCCCCGAACATGCTCATCCGGTGGGCCTTTTGGTCCTTGCGCACCTTGATGAAATAATACCCGACCGTGAGGCAGACAAAGGCGGCCCCGTTCAGGGAAGCGTTCAGCGGAGGAAAGAAGTCCAGATTCATAATCAGTTTCTTGGTTTCAGTTGCCAAAAAACAACCGGTCGATCACCAGCGCGCCCAGGATGAGCGGCAGGTGCAGGATGGAAGCGTAAAACAATTGGCGCGCCCCTTTGGTGCGCTCCGCGGATTGAAGAAACCGGATGGCCGTCCATAGAAATCCCCCTCCCCCCGCAACCGCCGCCGCCAGGAAGAACCACCCCGTCCATCCCAGAAAAAACGGCAGCAGGGTCACCCCCGCGAGGAGAGCCGAGCAAATCAACGAGTAGCGGGCGGCCCGGTCACCGCTGACATCGACCACGGTCAACATCGGGAAATTCACCGATGCGTAATCATCCCGGTAGAGCCAGGCGATGGCCAGAAAATGGGGCATCTGCCAAAAAAAGAGAATGCCGAACAAAATCCATCCGAGCCCGCTCACCCCGCCCTCGGCCGCCGCCCACCCAATCAGCGGCGGCAGGGCGCCGGAAACCGCACCCACCTCCAAACTGCGCCCGGACCGGCTTTTCAGCGGCGTGTAGAAAACCACGTAGGTGACAATCGTCAGCAGGGCCAGCCCGGCGGCCGGACCATTGAGCCAATACCCAAGATGCCCCACTCCCGCCACCGACAACATCAAACCGAACCCGAGCGCCCGCCCGGGGGTCACCGTCCCGGCCGGAATGGGGCGGTCGCGCGTTCGGCTCATGCGGGCATCGGTGGCCCGCTCCATCCATTGGTTCAGCACCGCCGCCCCGCCCGCCGCCAGCGAGGTGCCGACAAAGACATGCAAAACCGGAAAAAACGTTTCCGGCCTGGCCGCCAGATACCCGACGAGCGCGGTGATCACGGAAAGGAGACTCAGGCGCGGCTTGGTCAGCTCCCAATAACCGGCCAATCCGGCCTTGGGAAAAGGCCGGTCGGACGAAACAGCCTCCCGTTCAGGCTTGGGAGGAGAATTGACGGCGGGTCCGGTCATGCACGGGCGGCCCCGCCGGAAGATTCCGGCGATGGAACCGGCAACCGATCGGCCGGCGCCGCGGCGGTTTGCTCAAGCGGAAGCCGGTAACAAACGAAGGTGAGCATCCAGGTGAGGGCCAGGAGAAACGCCCCCAACAGCATGTGCAGGGTTGCCACGTATTCGTTTTTCAATGTCAGCACGGTCAGCGCGCCGAGAAAGATTTGCACCCCGAGAAAAGCCGTTATGGCCACGGACCCGGTGAGGAAGTTCGGACCGGTGGCCCGGGACCGCCACAGTTTCCAGGCGAAAACCAGGAGACAAACCGTCACCACGATGGCACCCGCCCGGTGGGCGAAATGAATGGAGACCGGAAACGTCCATGACAACGGCAAGACCGTGTTGTAGGGACTGCTCCAGGGAAACGTCGGGATCGCCAGGGCGGCGTGGTTGTGGCGCATGACCGCCCCGATCACCAATTGCAGCCCGATGGCGGCGCAGGCCGCCACACCCCACCAACGGGTGGACGCTTCCACCGGCGCCCGCAGGCCGGCTTTGTTTTCAATCCACGGTCGGGAACAGACCACCGCGATGGTGACCAGCAGGCAAAGAAAAATCTGGCCGAGGCAGGCGTGCATCACGGCGAAGGTTTGCGCCACCACATTGCTGTCGGTGGCGATGTTCAACTCGTCAAACAGCACCCGGAATCCGCCGAGCAATCCCTGCACCACCACCATGACAACCGCGGCGGCCCCGAGCCGGCGCACCCAGCGGCGCTCCTCGCGCAACCAAAGCCATGCGAACAGCCCCAGCATCAGCAACCCCACCTTGGCGCCCAGCAGGCGGTGGCCGTGTTCGGCCCGCATGTCGCGGTCGGCCATCCATCCCTCGGGGTTGACGGACCCGTGAGAGAGCGGCCAATCGAGAAACGCCATGCCGGCGTGGATGCTGGTGGTGAACCCGCCCGCGTAGAGCAAAAACAGAGTCCACAGCAACGCGAATCCGCAATACCATGCCAGCCATGGTTTGTAGGCGGAGGTTCGTTTATTTGATAGCGTCTTGGCCATGGAATGATTCCTGTATATGAAAAACCGTTCAATTCAGTGGAGATGAAAACTGATGGCAAATAGTTTTTCCCGCAAACCGGGCGCCGTTTCCCGGCCCGGTTATTAAAAACCGTAACAACGGCCCGAAGCCCCCCTTTCATTCCAACCGGAAACACCCGATTTCACGGGGTTTTTTTGCAAAACCAGGCAAAATGTTGTTTAGGAAAGCATGGTTTCGTCCGTCAAAGTCGTCAACTCACCCGCAGCGCACCACCGCGGTTTCGGTCGTTGGGCGTTTTCCGCCGTTGGGGCCGCCATGATCGCGGTTCTGCTTTCCGCCTGCTCCCCCTCAGGCGAAACCGATCCGGTCCATCTTCTCTCCGGTGAAATCATCGAGGTCGATGCCGACGCCGGCAAACTGCTGGTGGAGCATGGCGACATCCCCGGTCTGCTCGAAGCCGGCGCGACCGCGTTTCGGGTGTCGCGCGGCGATTTGGCCAACGCCAAAGCGGGCCAGCGCGTCCGCGCCCGCGTGGTGGAATCCGGCGGGGAAAAACGGTTGGAGCAAATCTGGCCCGACGACCGCCTCTCCCGCGGCATCATCGATCAAACCACGCTGGCCTTGCGGCAGGACACCATGACCCGGGGCTCGCGCGCGTTCCGCGAAGTCGGAGAGGAGGCTCCGGCCTTTGCTTTGTTCAACCAGGACGGGGAAGTGGTGCGAATCAACCGATACCGGGGCAAAGCCCTGGTGGTGAATTTCATCTACACCCGCTGCCCGGTTCCCCACATGTGCCCCGCCGCCACCATGCGCATGGCCCAGCTTCAGGAGGAGGCGCGCGACGCCGGCATCGAAGATTTTGAACTGATCTCCATCACGCTCGACCCGGATTTCGACACCCCCGGGGTGCTCCGGGAATACGCGGACCGTTACGACATCGACACGGAAAATTTCTCCTTCCTCACCGGACCGCAAAACGCCATCAACGATCTCATGGCCCAAATGGGAATCATCATTGAAGGAGACGTCTCCAACCACACCCTGGGAACGGCCCTGATCGATCCAGCGGGCACCATCCGGCACCGTGTTTTCGGCAGCAATTGGATGGTCTCCGATTTTTTGGAGCGTCTCAAGGCACTGCAAGAGGAACCAACCTGATAGGATTGACCGCACACATGAAAGAGACCTCTCCCCTTCGACGGCGAAAACTTCTCAGTACCGGTGCCATCACCGTGTTTCTGGGCTCGGTGTTCGTCTTTTCGCAAATGCTCTCCGGCCTGGCGCCGGAACGCCCGGAAGGCTTTTTGCGCAAAGTCACCGGCCAGACCGACATTGAGCTTTGCGACATCGGCAGCATGGGATTCACGGCGGTGAATGACCAGCGCTCGCCCATCCAGATGCGCCTGTTCACCGACCGGCCGGTCCGGGCCGGGCAAACCGCCCGCGTCCGGATCGGTCTCGCCACGGCCAAGGGAAGGCCTATCCGCATGGAGGAGTTGCAGGAGGTGCACACCGAAAAAATCCACCTGCTGATCGTCGATCCCGGTCTTGGCGACTACCATCACAAACACCCCGTCTCCACCGGCACGGCGGGGGAATTCGTCTTTGCATTCACGCCCGCCCATCCCGGCACCTACCGGGTGTTTGCCGACATCGTGCCGCTGGCCACCGGCCGGCCTGCCTACGGCGCGGCGAACATCGAAGTGCTGGGCGAAGGCGACGCGCCCGAACCGGCGCGCCCGTCGGAAACGTTTGCCGCGGGCGACCACCGGCTTTCGGTCACGCCGCCGGCCGACGGCCTCCGCGTGCGCCGCCCGGCGCTGATCACCCTGAGCCTGGCCCACGCCCGCGAAGGCGAACCGGTCGAAATGCAACCGGTGATGGGCGCCTTCGCCCATTTGGTGGCCTTCGACCGGCACCGCTCCGGCTTCGCCCACATGCATCCGGTCGAGGAAGGGCTCGACATCGTTCTCGATCCGATTCGGCCCGAACTGCGGTTCATGTTTTACGCGGAAGAACCGGGGTTTTACAAAGTTTGGGCCCAGGTGAAAATCGACGGGGAAGAGATTTACGCCCCGTTCGGGGTCGAGGTTTTGTAGCCGCCCTCTTCCGCCCGCGTGCCAACGGTGAACGGGCCGCGCGGGCGCGGAGGAAAAATTTTCCACCGCGATGCCGTTTGATGTCCAGTGTCTTATCCCCGCTTGGGGGTAAATCCCCATCAACCGTGTCCCGCCAGTCTTTGACAACGGAATGAGACGCGCTCAAAGTTGCCGTTGGTTGGCCTCCTGTTGACCATTGCGGCCAGCCCATTTGGGTCTTCAATTAACGTATACAATTACAGCTAAGCCACATCATATGAATGAATTGACGCATTTCCCCTCCATTAAAACCGAGATTTCGGACTTTTGTCAGGAATTCGCCAATCTTTTGGCTCCCTTTGAAGAATCCCTGCAATCGAGTTTGAAGACCATTCAAGGCAAGGCCGACAGCGACGCGCTGCAACGGCCGATCGCCGGGTTGAACGACGTTCACCACCGCGTCGAGAGTCTGTTGAGCAAGGTGCGGGAGCAGCAGGCTTACGTCATCATCTTCGGACCGTTGAAAAGCGGAAAATCCACCTTGATGAACGCCATCAGCGCGACCTATGTCAGCGAGGTAACCTCCCTCCCGGCCTACCCGTGCCTGGTCAACGTCAAGCATGGTGACGACACCAACTTCCTCATCACCCGCTACAACGGCCAGAAAGTTCCCTGCGGCGACAACACCAGCCTCCAGCAACAGGTGCGGGACAGCCACAAGGAGTTGGCCGAACGCCTGCGCGATGTGGAGGAAGCCGGGGAGGAATTCGATCCCGGCGTGCATTTTCCCGAAGCGATCCGGCGCATCGACGTGGCGGTTCCGGCCCGCAATCTCAAGGATTCGCTCACCGTGCTGGTGGACACTCCCGGCCTCTACACCCGCATGAAGTTCGGCTATGACCTGATGACGCGGGAATTCCGCAACAGCGCGGCCTGCGCCGTTTTCGTGGTCAAAACCGACAACCTCTTTTTGGAACAGGTCTTCGATGAATTCAACGACCTGCTCGATCTCTTCAGCCGCATTTTCCTGGTGGTCAACATCGACACCAACAAGCGCGACCTCGGCCCCGACGGCTCCCTCAGCCCGAGCCTCGAAAGCGAATCGCCGGATGAAATCATCAAGGCGTTTGAGTCGCTGGTCATGAGCGCTCCCCTGCGCAAAGCCGCCGAGGAAGGCCGTCTGCGGATTTATCCGATCGACCTGCTCAACTCCGCCGCCGCTTCCCTCAAGCAAACCAACGGCACGGAGGAACCGGTTGCCGAAGCCACGGCCGGGGAGGACACGGCGGAAAAGGACGGCGAAGCCGGGGAAGAGACGGAGGACACCCCCGCCGGCGACTTGGAAAGCGCCGCCGTGGACACCACCGTGGAAGGCTTGGAACCGGCGGCGCGGTCACTCGGTTCAACCGGCCATCCGGTGGAATCGTTTTCCGTTTTTCTCAAAGATCTCACCGATTATTTGAACAGCAACGACTACCTCCATGAATTCATGGGGGACAGCCTCCACTTGGGAAAAACCCTCGCGGCGGAAATCCAATCCCATTGCTCCATCGCCGCCGTTGAATCGTTTCGGGAGCGTCAGTCCACCCTGCGCCGCGAGCTGAACGAGGCGGGCGACCGCTTGGCGGCGGTGGAGAAACTCGTTTCCCTCGACTGGGCCAAGGCCTGCGAGAGCATCCGCAAATCCGCCTCCCGGGCGGCGGAAGCCCAAGGCGGGAAATTGCGGGAAGAAACCGAAAAGAAAGCCTTGAACCGGCTGGATGACTGGTTCGAATCCGACGAGAGTTTGGCCGTGTTGCAAAAGGACTGGAATTCCCTTTTCGAACAACGCCGCCGCGAAATTGAAACCGAAGCGGCCAACCGCGCCAAGAGTCTGGTGGCCAACCCGCTCGGCGGCATTGAGCTGAGTGATGATCTCCGCCGCTCGGTGGACCGGTTGGAACTGATTTTGGAACCGGCCGTCAAGAGCGCGCGGGAAGCCCTCGAAAAAGCCCCGGTCAAAATTCCCGACTGCTCCCTGCGCATCCCGCTGGAGTCGATCAAGCTGAAAAAAGGATTTTGGGACTGGATTCTGTTCCGCAGCCAGGCGGCCATGCGCAAGCAACTTTTCGGCGGCGACGATTCCCTCGACCAGGAAGTGCCCGCCGCCATGAAACGCAGGCGGCTCGACGAGGAGGGCAAAACGGAGTTGCGCGTGCAGCTCACCGCCCACCTCGACAGCCTGTTCCCGAGCGCGGCGGTGCGGGCATCGGAGGGCCTCCTTTCCGTTTACGTGGACACGCTCAGCAAGGAACTCAGCCAAAAACTTCAGTCGGGAAAATCCGAATACGCAAAAAAGAAAGCCGATCTGGAGAAACGCCTGGAGGAAAACCGCCGCATTCAGGAACAACTCGACGCCTTGTCCAAACAATCGGGTGAAGTGATCGAGTCGATTTATTCCCTGAAGGAAAAATTTAGCGCGGTCAGCTGGGTCGCCCGCGATGAAGGCGGTGAAGGGGAAACGGAAGACGGTGTGCCGGAAGATGCGGACGATTATCCCGAAGCGGGGGAAGAGCCCGACGCGGAAGACCTCTCCGACCTGACCGAACTCGACGGAGAATCCCCCGAAACCAAACGCGACTGAACCAGCCGCCAGGCGTTCCAGTAGGACACTCTTCACAAAACCGCCCGGCTGGAAGAGCCGGGCGGTTTTTTTATCAGAGCATTCTCAAAACAGGTTTTCGGACATGGTGCATGGCAAACGAAGCGCATGCACTCCTCGGTCGAAAATCCGAAGTTCGCCTCGGGCAGCCTCCCCCGCCGCAAGGGAAAAGCGAAGAGAGGGATGAAAAATGAGGGCTGAGGGCCGAAGTCAGGAAGACATGGATGCGGGGGATGAGTCGGCCTCGAGACCGGTGTCCCCGGGGTGGTGAGGTTGGGCGCAAACGGGGCGGTTTCCGGATTTGCGGGAACTTTTTATTGTCATGTCCGGGTGGCTGCTCTATCTACCCTCCTTTTTTATGGTGGAGTTTCTCTTCTATTTCCTTTCCGCCCTGATCCTCGGGTCGGCGCTGATGGTCGTTCTCAACCGGAATCCGGTGAACGCGGTCATGTTCCTGCTGGTGGTCATGGGCGGGGCGGCGGGTCTGTTTTTCCTCCTGGGCGCGTATTTTCTCGGGGTGTTGCAAATCCTGGTTTACGCCGGAGCGGTGGTCGTCCTTTTTCTATTCATCATCATGCTGATCGCCCCGCAAACGAAGTTGAAACCGAGCCCCGGAAAAACCACCTTTGCGGCCAGCGCGGCGGCCTTCGCCCTGCTCGCCGCCGGCGCCCTCGCCCTCGCGGGAGCCGGCTCCACCGGCGTCACCCTCGGCGAGGCGGCTCCGGTCGGACACCTTTCCAAAGAATACGGTTACTATCTTTTCAGCGTTTACCTGCTGCCGTTTTTGGTGGCCGGCTTTCTGCTTCTGATTGCGATGGTGGGGGTCATCCTCATCAGCAAGCGGTTTCCCAGAGAGGAACAAGCCTGAGGCACCGCCCGCGCGGCCGTCTCCGGGTTTTCATCCATCCACGTTTTCATGAGTATCGGACTCAACGAGTTTCTGGCGGTCAGCGGACTGCTTTTCGCCATCGGGTTTTTCGGGGTTCTGCTGCGGCGGAACACCTTGATCATCTACATGTGCCTGGAGATCATGCTCACGGCTGTGGCCATCGCGCTGGTGGCCTTTTCCCGTTTCAACGGCTCCATGGAGGGATTGCTCCTCGTCTTTTTCATCATCACCGTGGCGGCGGCGGAGGTCGCCATCGGCCTGGCCATCATCGTGGCGCTGTTCCGCAAACGCGGGACCGTCCAGGTGGAAGAACTCAACAGCCTGCAACCGTAGATGAACCCGACTTACCACGCCATTTTCATTCTCGCCGTGCCGTTTGTCTCGGCCGGGCTCATTGCTTTGTTTTTCCG
>PXDN01000314.1 GCA_003566375.1 Opitutia bacterium | reverse complement strand
GTTTTTGTTCCGCCGCAACAACACCTCCACCATTCGCAGGAACTCCAGGTTGTCGAGGAGGGTGTCGATGTCGGTTTGGTCAACCAGGTTGTGCCGGCCGATTTCTTCGAGGAGGCGGCGGGTGTTGGGTTCGCGAAGCTCGGAAAATTCCCCGCCGTGGGCCAGCTGCAGGAACTGGGCGAAAAACTCAAGATCGACCAATCCTCCCGCCGCCGTTTTGAAAGCCCGTTGCGGGGGATCGACGCGGTCGCGCTCCCGTTGGATGCGCAGGCGCATGTCCCACAATTCCTGATACCCGGCGTCATGGGGAGTTTCCCGGTAAATCAATTCGTCCAGCAGGGCCGTGAAATCCTCCCGCAGGCCGGGGTTTCCCGCCACCGGCCGCGCCCGGGTCAGCACCTGTTTTTCCCAAAGCTGGGCGGCGCGCGCGTGGTAGCGGCGGAGGGCGGCCGGCGAGGTGGCGAGGGGACCGTCCACCCCGTGGGGGCGCAGGCGCAGATCGGTTTCGTAAACCGGGCCGAGGGCACCGCGGTGTTGGAGCGATTTGGTGATGCGGCGGATGGCCCGCTCGTTGTATTCCGGATCGTTGCCGGCGCTGAGAAAAAGAATGTCGAGGTCGGACCCGAAAGTCAGTTCGCTTCCCCCGTATTTGCCCAAAGCCACCACCAGCAACCGCCCTTCGGGGTCGTGTTGGTCGAGGAGAAACGCGAGCACCGCGTCGGCCAGGTCGCTCAGGCTGGTTTCGGTGTCGCGGGGAGTGGCCAAACCGAGAAGGTCGCCGATGGCGATGCGGACTTGCTCCGCCTTGACGTAAAGCCAGAGCCAGTCTCCGCCGTCGTCCCCGGGAGCGCCGTTCTTGAGTTCGCTCAAGGTGTCGGCGGTTGATTTCCGGCGGCGCAGGATTTCCGGGCGCAGCACCTCCTCGAGGATTTCCGGCCGCTGGCAAATCAGCTCATGGATAAACGTGCTGCGGTCGAACAACAGGGCCGGCACTTGGAAAAAATTACCATCCAGCGAGCAGGTGCTGAGAAATTGAGAACGGGTGCCGTGCAGCGAGGCGAAGCGGCAAATTCGCCGCAGGGTTTCGCGCGGGAAAGCCAGGTTGGGCATCACCTGGTCGAACAGTTTGGTGACGGTGGTGAAACGGGCGACCTGGGCGCGGGTGAGCAGGGCGTTGCGGCTTCCCCGCACGAAATCGAGCAGATCGCCATCAACCCCTTCGGTCTCCCCAAACCAGTGGCGGAGGGATTTTGCGACGCGGGGAGTGATCGTTTTTTCGCAAAAATAGGTCCACCAGTCCGCCTGCAATTCATCCACCGGGGCCGTTTTCAACAACTGGTCGTAGCGGGCGCGCACGCCCTCGCGCGTGTCGTCCAATTTTTGTTGTAACGCCTCCGTCTCGCCAAACCCAAAGCTGCGGGCGATCTCCGCCAGTTGGGATGGGTCGGCCGGGAGGGTGTGGGTTTGTTGTTCGCCGCGGATTTGCAGCCGGTGTTCGACCGCGCGCAGAAACCAGTACGCGTCTCCGAGAAACCGCGAGTCCCGTTCCTCCATCAGTTCGTAGCGAACCAGCTGGTCAAGCCCATCCAAGGTCGAGTTGGTCTGCAAAAACGGAAATCTGCCGGCGTGCAGCAGCTGCAGGGTTTGCACAATGAACTCGATCTCGCGGATGCCGCCGTATCCGGATTTTACATTCCGGCGGAGATTGTCGCCTCCCACGACTTCCTTTTCGGTGCGGGTCTTCATGGCCGCGATTTCGGACAGCAGGGACGGGGGAGGATGGCGGGGGTAGCGGAAGGAGTGGAGGTTTTCCAGCAATTCGCCGCCGAGGGAAAGGTCGCCCGCCACCGGCCGGGCCTTGATCAACGCCATCCGTTCCCACGTTTGCCCGGCCGCCGCGTAATAGTTCTCCATCCCGGCGAAGGAGCGGACCAACGGACTCCCGTTGCCCTCCGGGCGCAACCGCACATCGACGCGGAAAAGAAAACCGTGCTCCGTCTGCTCCTGCAGCATGGAGGAGGTCGTTTCGGCCACCTTGGTGAAAAACTGCGCGTTGGCAAACCCGCCCGCTTTTCCGTCGACGCGGCAATGGCCCTCGCCTTCGTAGAAATAGATGAGGTCGATGTCGGAGGAAAAATTCAGCTCCGCGCCGCCGAGTTTGCCCATGCCGAGAACGCAAAAGCGAGCCGGTTTGTCGAGATCCTCGTCCCACGGTTTGCCGTGGCGCTCCGTCCAGCGGCGGAGGGAGAGCAGATGGCATTCGCGGATGCAAAACTCGGCCAGCAGCGACAGTTCCAAGGTGGACTGCCGCAGGGTGTGGAGTTCGTTGACTTCGCGGTAGGCGGTGCGGATGGAGCACCGCCGCCGGAACAAGCGAAGGCGGGCCAGGTAATCGGGCGAATCGGCGGGCAAGCCGTTGCGGAAACGGAGCCACGCGTTGAAGATGGACTGGGAGAGCAGGTTGCCCTCCTCCAGCGGTTTTTCCAAAACCCACGGCGTCCATTCGGGGTGGGCCAGGAGCCATTCCCGGTAAAGCGGGCTGATTTCGGCGAGCCGGTCCAAGCCGGCCCGGACGGTCTCCGGCCACTCGGGCGGAGCGTCGCCGTCTTGGCGGAGGGCGTCGTGGAGTTGACTTGAAAACGAGGGCATGCCGGCGGTTTGGAGTCCGATTACTTGCTGAGAATGTCGCGCGCCTGGTCGAGCAGTTTTTTCTCCTCCTCACTCAACGAACCAAATCCCTCGGAATTAATTTTGTCCAGAATGCGGTCCACCTCCGCCTGCAGGGATTTCCGGTTGAGAATGTTGACCGAATAACCGCCCACCTTGCGTTCAACTTTATCTTTGTTGCGGAACCATGCGGGCACTTCGATGGAGGGACCGGCGCGGGGAGCCTGCGGGCGGGCCACCGCGAAACGGTAAAAGAGCCAGCCGGTCAGCATGCCGCCGAGGTGGGCCGAGTGGGCGGTGTGGGTATTGGTGGTGCCGAGAATTTCCGAGAAAACGAGACCGAAGAGGTCAAAGGCGATCAAGCCATAGGCGATGTATTTGGGTTTGATGCGGATCGGGATGATGAAAAAGAGCAGCAAGGTGATTTCCCGGTTGGGATAAATGCAGGCGAAAACAATCAGCAATCCCATGGCGGCGGCCGAGGCGCCGATCACCGCCCCGCCGCCCCAATGCACGGCCAGCCAGGCGAGCCCGCCGACAAACGCGCTGCCAAAATAGAGCCAGGCAAACCGCTTGGGGCCAAGCAGCGGCAACAGTTCCCGACCCATGAAAAAGACCACCAGCATGTTGCCGATAATATGGAAAACGATCCGGGTGCTGTGCAGGAAAGCGTAGCTGAACAGCGTCCAAAGGTGACCGGACTGAATCGCGTCGGGAGTGAGGGCGAACAAGCGGTAAAACGCCTGCCCGACCGCCGGTTGGTTGCGAAACCAGGTTTCCAGCAGAATCTGCACCACGAACACCCCGATGGTGGAGAGCAAAATCCATTTCAGCAACGGAAACGGGCGGCGAGCGCCGGTGTGGTCACCGCGCATGTATGGGCGGTCGTATATCATGACAACCGCCGTAGGCGTTCGCGGATGTTCGGAACGACAGGGACGGTCCGGATGGCGTGAGTGTGGTTTTGCATGTTGGCTAACATAACCGTAAAACTGGAATTATCCATGAAAGGCGGCGGGGCTCAACCGGGTTTTCGCTGCCGGGGTTCGCGGCGGCTGGCCGGTCGGCGGTTTGGGCGGCATCAACTTCCCGGTTTTTCCACCGGCAGCGCGGCCAGCGCGGGAGGCAGGTCGGTGGCGGGATAGGTTGGAAAACTCAACTCAATAAGGCTGATCCAGGGAATGTCGAAAACCGCCTTGCCCCCGCTGCGGTCCACCAGCACCGCCAGCGCCACCGGGGTGCCGCCGTGGCGGCGGACGATCTCAATCGCCTCCAGGGCGCGTCCGCCGCGGGTGATGACATCCTCGACCACCAGCACGCGTTCCCCCTCTTTGAGCCGGAATCCGCGCCGCAACACCAGTTTGCCCTCCTCCTTTTCCGCAAACAGGTAACGGGCGCCTGCCTGCCGGGCGAGTTCCTGCCCGATGACCAAACCTCCCATGGCCGGGGCGAGCACGGTTTCAAATTGCACATGGGCCGCCTTGGCCAGCAGCAATCCGGCGAGCCGTTCGACATGGGCCAAATTTTGACAGACCTGGGCGCATTGGAAAAAATGTTCGCTGTGCAAACCGGAGCGGAGGACGAAGTGGCCCCGCAGCAACGCGCCGCTTTGTCGGAAGATTTCGAGAATTTCCTGTTGTTGATCAGCCATGCGCCAAGGAGTGATGGCAAACAACCGGCTTGCCAACTTTTTTCCTCCGGTTGACGCGGGCTCCCCCGGAGGGTGTCACTCAGGTGGATTGAAACGAATGGCGGCGCGGATCAAGTCGGGTCGATGCCGCGCCAGACATGCTGCTCGATGCGTTGAAACTCCGGAAAGGACATGCCGCGCACGCTGCCATCCGTGTATAAAGCGTTCATGCGTTCGTTATGGCGGAAGTCGATGCGTATCGTTGCCTGGGGGGAGGAAGCCGACAAATCGGGGCCGATTGCGCCCCAGCTCCAGTTGGACTGGGTGCTGGCGGAGGAGCCAAGCGCTTTGCCCTCCACCACCAGCGGCGTCTGGGTGGGATTGACGATGGTGGAAACCTTTCGCGGGCGGGTGCTGGTGACCGGGGCGCCGCTGGCACTGTTGTCGGACGGGCCCAGGCCGGCGCCGGTGTAGCTGTAGGTGTTGTTAATTTCCTCGTGGGTGTAACCCGGATAATCGGCGCTGGGGCAGGTGAACACCTCGTGGGGACGGAAGCCGCGCCCCTCGATGCGGCGGGGGAGATACGCGTCGAGGGCGCCGGTCCATTGCGGTTGGTTGTCCACGTTGGTGGCGGTTGGGATAAATCCCTCGTTATCGTCGGCGTAAAGATGGAGAGCCAATCCGATTTGGCGCAAGTGGGTGACGCACTGGGCGGTGCGGGCCGATTCGCGCACCCGGCCCACCACCGGAATCAGAATGGCGGCCAGGATGCCGATGATGGCAATGACGGTGAGCAGCTCGATCAAAGTGAAGCCGCGGCGGCGGGATGGATAGGTGAGGTGATGCATGGTGGATCCAGGGTTTGGTGTTTTCTATTTGCACAAAGTAAATTCCATTTATCCGGGCGGGCGAATTTTTTGCAATTTGCATCGTTGAACCAGAATTCTCCATTTATTCGCCCCATTCATTCAACGATGCAAACCATCCGGCCCGTTGCCTTGCCGCCACCGGTGCGCATGCTGGGCATGGATTATCCGGGAATCCGCCGGAATCCCGAAAAACCTTCAACTCACCAACCCAATTGTTTCCCATGTCGTTACCATCTGTTTCCCTCGCTTCCGCCGCCGCCTTCCTGGCCGCCGCCCTGACCGCGGTTCCCGCGGCTTCCGCGTTTCAAGAACTGCTCTATTCCAATGATTTTTCCGCCGACACGGTGGGTCAAAAACCGGTCGGTTTCGATCATGTGCGGCCGGTCGGAGACAACGTGGGCACGGAATTGCCTTTTCCCATTGCCTGGGAGATCGAGAACGGGCCGGTCGGCGCCCTGATCGTCGGCGACACCACCAGTCCGGCGCCGGCGTTGCCGGGCGCGGGCAACCGCAGCCTTCGCATCTATGACTACACCTCCCAGGGAGACGCCCGCGCCTATGTTTCCAAAAATTTCGTGGTCAACGCCACCAACAACCGCCCCGACGCGCGCGTCGATTTGCAATTCCGGCGCTCCACTTTCATTCAGCAGGAATTAGCCGGTGACGTGCTGGTGATCGCCTTGGGTGAGTTTGTCGCCACCGGACAGAGTTTCAACATGGCCGCCAACCGCGCGGTGACGGTCCGTCTCGACAACGAGGGGCGGTGGAGCGTGGGAGGGGAGTTGTCCGGAGACTACAACGGGGACGCGGTCAACGATCTCACCATCGTGGCCAACGCCCACGAGGCCGACGACCTCACCTACGACGGCCCGGCCGGGGCGGCCACCCTGCCGACCTTTGCCTACAGCCTTTACCTGAACGGGGAGCGGGTGGCGGAGGCGGTTCCCTTCGAAAACAATTTCAAACTCGGCAAATTCGGCTTCATGACCGGCAACGGGCAGCAGGACGCGGAGATCGACTTCGTGGTGGACAACCTCGCCATTTACGGTTTGCGCGACACGCCGTTTGTCGGCTTCGAACTCGATTACACCCTTGATTTCGAGGACCAGACGGTTGGCGCCGAACCTTCGGGCGGCGGAGTCTATTTCCGCAATCCCGCTTCCCCGACGGTGGGCGGCATCATTGTGGATGATACCAGCGACGTGCCTTCGATCAACGGGCTCAGCGTCCGCTTGTTCGACGAAGACACCGGGGACCGCATGGTGATTGAGGACAACTTCATCCCCGGGCCGGACGATGGCGTGGCCGACATCCGTTTCGACTTTCATTTCCGCCGCGCCGCCGCCCTGCCTCGGTCCGGCAACGACGGACTCTACGCCTCGATGGGCGGGCTCGGTTCGGGAATGTTTCTCCACACCAACGCCCGCCGGGCGCTGGAGGTGCGGATTTTCAACGATGGCACCCTGCTGGTGGGAGGCAATGGGACGTCGGACGTCATCACCTACGAGCCGTTTGACGAATTCGGCGACCACCAAATCAGCTTTTTCGCCAACTCCCAGCCCGACGGTGTCACCTACCTGGCGCCCGATGGGAACCAGCGGGCGTTGGACGGGTTTTCCTTTTCCACCTTCCTGAACGGGGAATTGATCGACGAAAACCGCGGCTTCCGGGTGGTCGATGATGTAATGATCGAGCAACTCGGGCGCTTCGGTTTTGTCACCGGGGTCAACATGGCCTCAACCGGCATTGATTTTGTGGTCGATGACATTCGACTGACCCAGTTTCTTGACGCCGGCGGCCCCGTTCTTCCGGAGTTGCCGCGGTTGTCCATCAACCGCGGGGAAACGCCCGGCACGGTGCGGATCTCCTTTCCCACGGAGGCGGGCGCGGCCTACCGGCTGCGGTTTTCCACCAACCTGACCGATTGGAGCGACGTGGGCGAGGTGTTGACCGGTGACGGCTCGGTGGCCGAGCAAGTCCTCGACACCGGCGCTGCCGGGCGGGGCTTTTACCGGTTGGTCCTTGTGGACGGATGAGGAAAGGAAAAAGGTAAAAGGGAAAAGGGAAAAGGAAGGAGACATTTTTGCGTTGGGGTTTCGCGGGTTTCGGTCAAGTATCCTTCCGATGAAACCACCATCCCCGTTGCGATGTTTCGCTTCCTCGAAATTCAGGCCGGGAGCGGCCGCGCTGGCCGCGCTGCTGTTGTTTCCCGGTTGCGCGGAACCGCTGGAGGAGAACGACCGCCCTCGATTGGGTTCGGAGGAGGGGGTCCTGCTGCCTTATAACGAAAAGGGGGACCGGTTGCCGGATTTCAGCGCGGTCGGTTACCGCAACGGCGTGGTTGACCGGCGGGCCGGGTTGGATGGGCTCCCGGTCATTGAGGTCGCCCCGGGTGGCGAAAACCGGGACGCCGCCCTGATCAATACCGCGCTGGCCAAAGCCGCCGAACACCCGCGCGGCGGGGATGGCTACCGGGCGGTGGTCGCGCTTGCGCCCGGTGAGTACGGATTGGAGGCAACGGTGGAAATCACCGCCTCCGGCATCATTCTGACCGGCCCGGAAGAAGGGGAGCCCGCGGTGTTGACCTACCTGCCGCGCGAGCAAGGCACGGCGGTGCAAATCGGATCGGGCGGGGGTCCCCGTTTCAACGCGGACCGCGCGGTGCCGCTGAACGCGGGTTATGTTCCCGTCGGGGCTGACCGGCTGCCGCTGGCCGGGGGGCACGGGTTCGAACCGGGCGACGAAATCATCGTGCGCCATGATTTCAACGAGGCGTGGATTCGCAAACTCGGCATGGATCGGATCCCGCCCCGCTGGGTGACGGCGCCCGACGGCACCCGCCGCGACGCCACCGTCCAATGGCGCGCGGAGGATTATGTTTACGATTACCTGCGGGTGGTGACGGCGGCCGGGGAGGATTGGATCGAAATCGACGCGCCGATGGTCCAGGCGCTGGACGCCCGCTTTGGCGAAACATGGGTCGGGCCTTACACCCACGCCAACCGCATTGAAAACATCGGGGTGGCGCATTTGACCATTCTTTCCGCCTTCGATGATTCCCTGACGGAGCCAAACACCCATGATGTCGAGCCGGGCCGTTATCATTATGTGGACGAGGAACATGGCGCGTGGGCGATCGGGGTCGGGGCGGCCCGGCAGGGTTGGATACACCGGGTCACCGCCCGCCATTTTTTCCACGGCTGCGTAAACCTTGGCCGGCATTCGTCGCATTTCACGGTCAGCCACAGCGAGAGCCTCGACCCGGTCAGCAGGGTGGCCGGCGGCCGCCGCTACAGCTTTTATATCACCGGCCAGCGGCATTTGGTGAAACATTGCCGGGCGCGCGGCGGGCGCCATGATTTTGCCGGCAACAGCCGGGTGGCCGGACCGAATGTCTTTTACGATTGCGTGGCCGAGGATGCCTTCAACTGCAGTGAGCCCCACCACCGGATGGCCTTCGGGTTCCTGTTTGACAACGTGCGGGTGCGGGGGCCGGGCGCGGCGCTGGCCGTTCTCAACCGGGGCAACAACGGCACCGGCCACGGCTGGATGGGCATGCACACGGTCTTCTGGAACTGCGCCGCCCCGATGATCATCGTGCAACGCCCGCCCATCGGCCAAAATTTCGCCATCGGCGTGAGCGAGCCCCACGACCGCACCACCGAACAATTCAAGAAAAACCTCGAGTTGCGGCTGCGGCTGACCAACGCCCGTTCCGGGATGGACTTCACCTTCGACGGCGGCCCGTTCATCGGCGACGGCCATTTTGAATCCCCCGACGCGCCGGTCTCCCCCGGCTCCCTTTATCGCCACCAATTGGAGCGGCGGCTGGCGGGAGATTTGTGATGACTTGGAACCGGAGGAACTGACGGTGGAATGGGTCGAAACGGAAGGGGTAGTTTCCCGGCGCGGCCGCATCTCTTCCGGGGGCAACCAGCGGTGGATCGATCCGGGCATTGGCGGGGAGGAGAGCGATTGGATTCGCATGCCCGACCGCGGTCGCTGGTATGTTTACGCTTTTGTCGTGCCGTGAGACGGGCGAATCGGGAGGCGGATTGGCGGGGAGCGCGTTTTTTTTCAAAAAATGTCTTGCGCGGGGTTTCGAAAACCGGAAGGTTAGCCGCTTTCCATTTTCAAGCGTCCCCTTCGTCTAGTCAGGTCTAGGACACCAGGTTTTCATCCTGGCGACAGGGGTTCGAATCCCCTAGGGGACGCCATTTTGTAGAAAAAGCCCTGATTGGTAACAGTCAGGGCTTTTTCGTGTCCGGGAAATTCCGTCCGGGATCGAACGCCGGTTGAACCTGCCATGGAAACGCCGGTCTCCAGTCAGAACACTTATGCATGAAAAAACGCCAGCCAGTTCTTTTCGTCTTCCATTCTTCGGCGCGGCCGTGGTTGCCGCCTTGTTGTGGGGCTTGGCCGGGAACGCCGTTGCCGGGGACACCAAGGTGATGAGAATCGTGTTTTTCGGGGACAGTCTCACTTCGGGATACGGAATCGATCCAGACGAAACCTATCCGGCTTTGATCCAGAAAAAAATCGAACGCCGGGGGTGGCCGTTTCAATCGGTGAATGCCGGGGTCAGTGGCGAAACCACGGCCGGCGGAGTGAGGCGGATCGACTGGGTGTTGCGCCAGCCGGTGGATGTCTTCGTGCTCGCCCTCGGGGGGAACGACGGCCTGCGCGGCCTGCCGGTGGATTCCACGGCGGAAAACCTGCGCGAGATTTTTAATCGGGTGAGAACCCGGCACCCCGACGCGGTCCTGGTGCTGGCCGGCATGCGGATGCCGCCCAACATGGGGGAAACCTATATTCGGGAATTTGCTGGCTTGTTTCCCAAACTGGCGGCGGAAACAGAGGCGTTGCTGATTCCGTTTTTTTTGGAAGGGGTTGGCGGGGTTCCGGAGATGAATTTGCCCGACGGGATTCATCCGACCGCCGAAGGGCACAAAGTCATGGCCGAAACTGTCTGGAAAAGCATTGAGCCCGCCTTGCGCCGCCGGGTGGCGGAAGGGCGCGGGCAATGATTGCCCCGTGTTTTCAAGAAATTGAAAGACAATGGGCTGGTGGGTTTTTGAAAAAAATTCTTTTCCCTCCCTTGAACTTTGCGTGGCTTGTGGCACCTTGCCATCATATTCAGATTTCCCCCGCATAGCGGGGGTTTTGGGGTAATAAGTAAGAAAGCAACTGGCGGGTGGTCTTGGGGTTGGCCACCCGCCTTCTTATTTCCAACATGTTCAACCAACCAACCGATGCCCCAT
>PXDN01000283.1 GCA_003566375.1 Opitutia bacterium | reverse complement strand
GTCGAACAGTTCGGACAGCGTCTGCTTTCCATCCGGGGTGTCGAACGCATATCCCTTCTCCACCCGAACCCATGGCAACGCCCGGCGTCGTTCGCTCAGTTCGTCGATGAGTTTGGTGATCTCTTTCTCACGGGCCAACAATTCGCGCCGGGCGGCAAGCCATTCTTCCCGGGAAACAACCGGATGGCTCAGCAGTTCTTCCTCAGTCGGAATTTTGGCAACTGGCATAGTTCAATCCTCCATTCAAATCGCGTATCTTTGGAGTGCGGCGGCATGACGCCGCTTTGGATCCGGGCGACATGTCGCCCCGAAACAAAGCTCGGACATGTCCGAGCACTCCAGGAAAAAGTTCCGCCTCCAATGGTTTCAGTTTGTATCCACATTCATCATCCCAGTCGTCCGGCGCCATTCCCGGCGCGCTGGGCTCGGGGCTTTCCTTGAATCTCATGAGGTATTCCACCTCGGCTCCCAGCGCGGACTTGTAAAACTCGAGCGCCTCTTCGCACCGTCCCCCGAAGAAAAGATACGGTTCAATATTCAGCTTTTTCATGATCTATGTCCTTCTATTTACCCGCCATCTCTGCCGCGAATTTCCCGGCTCGCTTTTGCATTTCCTCCTTTGAGACGTCCTCGACGTGCGTGCCGATCCAAAACAGGTTTCCCCACGGATCCTTCACGCCGCCCATCCGGTCTCCCCAGAATTGGTGTGCATAATCAATCCTCATTCTGCGGCGCATCCCGCATTCGACGGGCGCACTCTCCCGAAACTTGATGCCATTCACGCCCGAGTGGACCTGCTTAGCGCATTGACATGCCGGACCGGATGGGGCTGGCTGACTGGCGAACGTTTGGCTGGAATCCTTCCGGCGGCCGCCCGCGCTTCCGCCGGGAAAACCGTTTCCGTTTTTTTCCCATGCTGCAATGTCTGCGCATTCACAATCTCGCCTTGCTGGAGGAAGTCTTTCTCGAATTCGAACCGGGGTTCACCGCCGTGACCGGGGAGACCGGCGCGGGTAAGAGCATCCTTCTCGGCGCCCTGCGCCTGCTTTCGGGCGGACGGGCGGACAAATCGGTCATCCGCCAGGGGGCCGACTCCTGCGAGGTCGAGGCCGGTCTTTTTTTCGCCAACCCGCGGGAGACCGACGCCTTGCTGGAGGAACTCGGGCTGCCGCCGTGCGAGGAGGGGAGCCTGTTGCTCCGGCGGGTGGTGCATCGGGAAAAAATGGCCAAGGTGTTTGTCAACGGCAGCCTGACCACCCTTGCCAGCCTCCAGACCATCGGCGACCGGTGGATCGACTTTCACGGGCCGGAGGATCCGCAGCGGTTATTTCAACCGGCTTTCCAACTGGAACTGCTCGACCTGCACGGCGGCCACGGGCCACTGTTGGCCGAATACCGGGAACGTTTCGGGGCATGGCGGGAGACCCTTGCCAAGCGGGAGGAACTGGCCACCGCCGGACGCCTCTCACCGGAGGAAACCGCTTTCTACCAAAACCAGATCGACCGGATCGACGAATGCGGGGTCAGCGAAGAAAGTATCCGCGAGCTGGAGACCAGGTTTCACTTGGTCAACGGGGCAAAGGAGGCCGTGGAGGCGGCCCGCGCCCTGGCCGAGGGGTTGAACGGCGACAACGGGGTTTTTGCCAAACTCGGTTCCCTGCAGCGGACGGCGGGGGAGTTGGCCGAAGCCGACCCCGCCGCCGAACCGCTGCGGGAACGGCTGACCTCCCTCGCCATTGAGGCGGAGGATTTGGGGAGGGAGTTCGAACGCGCCGCCGATGGTTATGACATCGAGCCGGAGGAGGCGGAACGCATCACCACGCGGATGAACCTCTGGCTCGATTTGAAGCGCCGCCTGGGCGGTGAAGTGGAAACGGTTCTGGCCAAGCGCGCCGAGCTGGCCGAACGGCTCGAACAACAGGGGGATTTGGCCGGGGCCCTGCGTCGTTTGGAAGCCGAGGTGGCCGCGCGGGAAAAAGCGGTGCGGGAAACCGCGTCCGCCTTGTTGAAAAAACGGGAGGCGGCCGCCAGCGATCTCTCCGGCAAAGCCGCCGCCGCCATCCAAACCCTCGGTTTTCGCCAAACGGTTTTTCAAATCAAGGTCCACCCGGAGACCAAGCCGACCGCCCAGGGAGGCAGCGCCTGCGAATTCCTGTTTTCCCCCAACGCGGGTCAGGCACCGATGCCACTGCAAAAAATCGCCTCCTCAGGGGAGATTGCCCGCGTGATGCTGGCGCTAAAAACCGTGCTGGCGGCCGTGGACCGCACGCCGGTGTTGGTCTTCGACGAGGTTGACGCCAATGTCGGCGGGGAAATCGGGCGGGTGGTCGGCGCGCGCATGGCGGATCTCGGCCGCGCCCACCAGGTGTTTTGCGTGACCCACCTGCCTCAGGTCGCTTCGCTGGCAGCAGGGGGGCATTTCGTGGTGGAAAAGGAGCAGGAGACGGAAAAAACCCGCATCGCCATTCGCTCCCTCCACGGAGACCGCGCCGGGCGCGTGGAGGAGTTGGCCCGCATGCTGGGTGACCGCAAGGGCAAATCGGCCCTCGCCCACGCCGGGGAGTTGCTTGGAAGCGAAAGTCGCCCGGCTGCTCCCCGCAAACGGAAGTGAAGGGGAAGCGTTACGTTCAGTTTTGCGGAAAAGTCACCCAGTTGGTGTTTTCGTCGAAGGCACCGAGCAGGGTCGGTTCCAACCGGTAAAAATCGTTTGGTCCCACACCTTCGATGTGCCCGTCGAGGAAAAAGATGTTGGCCCGCCCGTTGTGCCGCATGTGCACCGCCCCGTTATTGTTTTCCCCGTTGCTCCAGATGCGGAAAACCTGACGCCCGTTGGATCCCCGGTAGGTGTCACCCATCAATATGTAACGGGAGGGGGTGATGAGGCCGGAATTGAAATTCATGGTGTAGCGGTTAAAATCGTTTCCGCCAGTTGTTTGAGAGGGGTTGTCATGGGTGGCATCGGAATCGAAAAAATTCAATCCATAAGTAGCCCAGTCGTGCCAATCGTGACCAGTGTCCCAAGACGGGCAAATCAGCGACTCGCTTTCATGGCCATAATACCCGTGATCCCGCAGAACCCGTGTCCACAATCCGGTGGTTTGGTTACCGCCGCGGAAGGTGGAGAGGACGCCGTCGGTTTCGTTGATCCAATTGAGCATGGCGGTGCCGGTGCTGCGGAGATTGCCGACACATTTGGCGGTGCGGGCGTTATCGCGCACGGTGGCCACCACCGGGATGAGAATGGCGGCCAGGATGCCGATGATGGCGATCACGGTCAGAAGTTCGATCAGGGTGAAAGCGTTCGGGCGGCGAGGTGTTTTCATTGTCGGATTTTTGAATGTGGCTGAGGAAAGAATGAAACCTTAACAAAACATTACATTAAGCTAATGAAGCGATGACGATTTTCCATCCAAACACACCCAATCTTTTGTGTTATTCGTAACATCATTCCGCGGAATGGACACTCCGATAACTCAATTTCCGTTCACCTCCGTTAGCCGCAGTCGGTGGAAAACCGCGCCGGTATCTTCCTCCGTTGGCAGGGTCACGCGCACCGTTTCCATTATTCCATCGGTATCCGCCGACACTTGCATCCTGGTTGACGGGGGAGTCCACTCCGCCCAAGAGAGCAAATCGGTTGACCGCTCCACCCGGTAGCTAACGGCCGCGGATCCGGCCAATCGGCGAAAAACCAAGGCCGGTTGGTCCCCGCCGCGCTCAATCCTGGGCAGATGGGAACGGTCCGGACGCCGCGCGTCGAGACCGAAAGCAAACGCGGCCAGGTTGGTGAGGCCATGGCCAAACGGATCCCCCAGCGGACCGCGCGCGGCTGTTCCCGGCGGATCCCCGGGCCCGAAGGTTTCCAATCGCCAATGGGCGAAGCTGCCGGGCTCCGGCGGAGCGTCCATGGCGACGAAGCGGACCGCGTCGGCCACCACCACGCTGCCCGTGTTGGTCCAGCAAAGCAGGCGCACGCTGGCCGGACCGTCCTCGAAGGCAAAAACTCCCAGATTATTCCACCGCCCCTCGTGGTGCCGCTGGTCCCGGACCACTTGGGCAATGCCGTCGGCGTGACCCACCAGGTAGGAAGCTTGGGAGGGAGCGCCCGGCGCCCGGTCCCACCACGCGTAAACGCGGTAGTTGCCGGGATAAGGGAGCGAGGCGTTCCAAGTGGCCGGATCATACGTCGTGGCGGTGCTCCGGCGGCGGTGGTGGCTGCCGTGGCCATGGGAAGAGGAGGCGGTCGGTTGCCAATGGGCCGAGGCTTCGAATCCAGGATCGGTGGTGGTGATCACTATATCGGCCCACCCGCTGCCCGCCGGAGCCCCCGCCGGTTCCAGAAATCCGCCGGCCAGCCAGCCGGTGCGCCCGTCGCCGAAAAATTCCGCGTGCCACCAGTGATGGCTGCCGAGGCGCACCCCGCTGTCGGGGTGGTCGAGGATACGGACCATCGTTCCCATCGGCAGGGAGGCGATGATGGCGTGGGAAGTCCCCGGCCCTTCGCGGAAATTGAGTCCGGAGGGGGTGGTGCGGGCCCAATCCCCCGGCAGGAAATCGGGCGGGGCGTCCACCTCGGCAAGCAGGTTGCGCCGGATCGGCCGGTATTGGCTCAACGCGCTCCACGACCAGTTGCGCCGCATCTCCGGATGCGGCAGACTGGTGGCGCGCGGCCCGGGGGTTTGCTCGGCGGAGACCACGCCGTTGGCGGAGTAGCGGTCAAACAGGATGTTGTGGTTGCCGCTGCGGTTAAACACATCCCCTTGAACCATGGCCACCGAAGCGCCACTCCCGATCGGGCCCAGGCTGTGCGCCAACTCGGCCGGGCCGGTGACCTCTTCCTCGAAGCGGACGGTGTTCAGTCGCCGCGGCAGTTGCCAGACGATGCTGATGAAGCCGGAGCAGTCGTTTCCGTAAGAGGTTTCACCGCCGGGAGTGGAATTGACCTTGCCGAGAAAACCGGCCCAGTCGTCCGCCGCGTGGACCATGTTGTAAGCCACTCCGCGGTAGGTGACACCTTGGTAAAATGTGGTCCTCTCCCGGGTTGGCGACCGGTAGTTGTGGATGGTGCGGCGGGGGGTCCACGTGGAATTGATCATTAGGTCGGCGTTTTCAACCATCCGCTCCCGCGTCATCTCCCCCCAGGGATCCCCCGTCCACGTCGCCACCTTGGCCTCGGCGGAAGCCATGGGAAAAAACGCCAGCGCGGCAACGATCCGCCACGGGCGGGTTGGGGACATTTTACCGAAAACGGATCGCTCCATAAACATGGTTACGTTTAAAAGGAATAGATAAACATAGCAAATCCATCCCCGCCCGGCAAGGCTTGATAGATCCACCCGTTGGCATCCATCGACAAGAGCCGGATGGTCCAATGATGGTAGTCGTTTTGCGGCAGCCGGAGCAACCCGGTCCGTTCCCCGTCCCGATTGTGGCGGTGCACCTCCAACACCACCCGCCCGTTCTCCACCCGTTCCACCTGCAGATGCGGATTGCCGGCCGCGTCTTCGCCCAAGACGCGCAGGCTGACAATTCCCGGCGCATCGACAGCGAACCGTTGCGGCGAACCGTCCGGGCGGTCGACCTCGACCCAACCCGATTGCCAGCGCTCCAGCCCGGCGGTGAGACGGTTTCCGCTTTCGGTGAGAAACCCCTCTCCGTCCCACTCCGCCAGTTCCTCCGGCCGGGGCGGGCGCGGACCGTCCGCCTCCAACACGGCCAGGAGGTGATCCCGCTGATCGACGTCCGACATGAGCAGCATGTCTCCGACCACCCGCAGGCCGGTTCTCACTTCCCAGCGATCCATATCGACCGGCAGGGAGCCGAGCCTGTCGCCGGTTTCCCCATACCAATCGATCCGTCCGGCGTAATCAAAAACCAGAAGCCGACCGTGCGCGTCCACCGCGATGTCGGCGGCCACCGCGTCGCGGGGAAGGTCGATTTCGGCCACGTCTCCCCTTTCCGCGTCCGCCCGCAGCAGCCTTTGGTTAACGGTGTCGGCGATTAGAAACACGCCCCCGGCTCGCACCGCGAACGATTCCGCCCCGGCGATGTCCTGCTCCGGATCGTCAATCAAACCGACCGACCCGGGCCCGCTGCCGTAGGGCAATTCAAGCGAGGCAACCAGCCGCGGTTCGGGAGCGGGTTCCTCGGTCGATTCCTCCCTGACATCGGTTGCGGTGGGTTCAGCAATTTCGGATGCCTCTCCCCGGTCGGCCTTCGGCGCTTCGCGCGGTTCCTTTGTTTCCGGTCCGCCGGACGGGCCCGTCCGCCACATGAAAATGAAAAGGGCGGCGAACAGGATAAGCGCGGCCGCGCACCCGGCGGCGAGCGCACCATGCCGGCGGAATTTCCCAACCGTGTTCTCCGGTTGACTGCTGATCATTCCATCAACCAACAAATGGGGCGGCGCAATCGGCTTTTTGTCATCGGGTTCTCAAGCACACCCTGGCCACAGCCCGCGCGCCGAGAAAACCAAAGAGGAACAAACCCGTCAGCAGTGAAACCAACCGCGGTTCGGGGACCGCCTGAATGTTGTCAACCGACAGACTCGCCGCCACCGAGTCGCCCCGCCACGAGGGACTGGCGGCGGAGAGCAACCGGGCTTCCGTGACCCCGCCCATGGTGGCGGCCCAGGATCCGGAGCCACCGCCGACATGTTGGAAGGCGGACGCGTCCAGAGGAAAAACGTGCGTCACCCAGCCGCTGCCGACCGACAGCAGGATGGGGTCGGTGAGGGAAAACTGTCCACCCGGCCCGTTGAAGGCGATGCGCAGCGGGAGATCCGGCCCGTCGTTGTGCCGGGCGTCAAAGCGGATGCCGGTCACTCCGGAGTTCAGGAAGTCCCCCGTCCACTGGCCGCGGTTAAACATGATGAGGCGGCTGCCCGCCCCGCCGGTGCCGCTGGCGCTGACCGTGAGGGCGAAATCGCCGACTCCGCCCGGACCATCGTCGGCAAGAACCCGGGGAGCATGGGGGTTGCTTTGACCGTGAATCCATCCGGCGGTGGATCCTGACTGAAAATCGTCCATTTGACCGAGCGTGACGCCGGAGACGGCAGAGACCGCTCCCAAAAGGCCGCCAAAGACGAGGGAACGGAAAAACAAGGGGAAAAATTTGTTCATGGTGGTTCGGGTTGGTGTGATTATGTAATTTTAGATTAAAAAAATAACATTATGTATTTTTCCCCAGCTTCAACCTACAAAGAAATTATGGCGTCTTGCCGTTTTGAGCGCAGCGGGCCGGCGGTTGGCGGTGGGTCGTTTCCCCGCATGGCTTCTGTAGAAAGGAAGTTGCCTGGAAACCGCTCCGGGGCAATGTCCATTTTTGCATCCCGACCGACACCGGAAAGAGGGACTTTTCATGGTTTGGGGTCGAATTTCCCGCGCCTCCGGTCATCTTGAACGAAATGATCCCGTCATTCATCAAGCACCTGCTGTTTGCCCCGGTCCGCTGGTTACGGTTCGTGGCCGGGATGGCGACCGTCGCCGCGGGGGTGGAGGAAGGAAGGGATTCTCGATTTGAACATTCCAATGGCCTATTTCCGCGAGCATACCCATCCCCGGGATTGGCTGCGCTGGATGGATTTTGCCAAAGATCACCGTTACGACCGCCACACCGCCATCGGCCCGGGCATTTGGCTCAACAGCATCGAAAAAACCATCAAACAATTCCGGGACACCCGCGCGCCGAGCCCGTCGGGAAATTTCGGGCAAGGGGTGGTCGGGTATTACCGGGCACGCGGGACGGTTGCGTGGGCCTTGACCGATTTCGCCTCCCGCGGGGAGGGAGAGCCGGCGCTGTTTCGCAACCCCTCCTTTTCCGGATCGACCGGCGGCCATATCGCCACCGTTGGCGGATTGCCCAACCTAACCGCCGTCACCGCTTACGGCCCCTCCGGCTCCAACTCCGGCAAAACCTTGCGCGCTGCGTGGAATTTCCAGGAAGACACCCCCGACCCGTGGCTGCGCCTGACCACTTACCACGCCCCCGTTTGGCCGAATCCCACGGTTGCTTTTACCCAAGGCATCCGGTTTTTCATTCACACGGACCGCCCGGTGTGGGTGACCATCGGGTTGCGGGAGACGAACAGTTCCGCCGAAATCGGCGTGGACGGCGGAGTCTCCGGCCCCATCGAATGGGTCGGCGGAGTGGCCGACAATGAATCGCGGCCGCCCCGGGGCCAATTCATCCCGGCCGGGGAGTGGGTGCCGGTGGAGGTCTTTCTCCCGTTTGCACCGGTGCGGGATTTCACCGGAAATGGCGTGCTTGAAAGCGATACCGGCTAGGGAGTTTTGGAAAACCTGACCATCGTCCCCGCCGACGGCTCCGGCGAATACACCCTGCACTTCGGCGATTTCTTCGCCGTGGAATTGCCCCTTCCCTGACAACCGCCCGGCTCGTCTTCTCAGCGCCGGTAGGCGATTTCGATGGTCAGTCCGGATTCGTCCCGCCGAACGATGCGGACATGCAGCTCGCCTTCCTCATCGGTGAACACCTCCCCTTCCTCCAGCACTTGTATCCAGCGGGTCACGCCACTGCCCCGGCTCGCGTAATGAATGCTCAAACCGCGCGCGAATTCCTCCCGCAGGTTTGCATCCACCCCGGTCGCCTCGCGGGTGGAGAAGTAATAAAACTGCTCCGGGTCGCCCCGCCGGGGAACCCGCACCACCTGCGTGCCCGGTTCCCGAAATGGATCGCGTCCGTAAGGCAACAGGGTGAACGCATGCAGGCCGGGCTCGGTCAGCGTGATGCGCGTTTCCTGCGGCAGGGCGTCCAGCCAGCCGGCTTGATCGGCGTGCGGCGCGTTGAAGCCTTTCAACCCGGTGGAGGATCCCATGATGCAGGAGGCGTCTCCGTAGCGGGTGGTCATTTCCCCGTCGTTTTCCAGATCGGACTGTGCATGGCCGAAGCCCATGTTGTGTCCCATTTCGTGGACCAGCGTGAAGGTGCCGAACACCGCCGCGTGGGCGGTCATGGAACGGGTGGAACCGAACCTTCCCATGAAGGCCCGCGGGGAAAACCGGCAACCGGAGTTGGTGACGCGTCCGCTTGGCAGAATGTAAAACTGGTGCAGGTAAGCGGAGGGATCGATTCCGCGTTCGAGCAGGATGTCCCGCGCCTGGTTGCGGTAGGAGGTCCGCGCCGCGGCGCCGCAATCCTCCTCCGGTTCCACCGTGACCGGTTCCGGAATAAGGACGTCTTCCTCCAAAAACCGGAGCTGCCCGAATGACGAGTGATTGTAAAGGCCATCCACCGAGTGAATGCCGGAAAACAGGTTTTTCCGCAGTTCGGCGATCTGTTCCTCCCCGTAATGATCGTCCGCCAACTCCCGAATGTTGAGGAACACAAATAGGGCGGGGCGGCGGTTGACCGGAAGATTTTCGCGCTCGGCGATGCTCGGTGCGCCGGGCGCCAGGTCCGGACGGTGCGGCGGCGGCCCGGAAGGCGTTTCGGCCGGGGCGGACCGGGCTTCCCCGAAGGCAAGCGTGGTGTGAAGGAAAAGCAAAACCGAAAACAGAATGGCTGGTTTCATAAAAGGAGGAAGAGTGGCACAGCACGCGGTCACCCCATGGGACCGAATTCGGGACTGAACAGCCGTTTGTAAAACCGAACGGCAAAGGCGTCGGTCATCCCGGCGAGATAATCGCAGACCACGCGGGCGCGCCGGCGGGGATCATCCGCCGCTTTGATGCGGGCGGAAACGTCGGCGGGCAGGAAGTCCATCTGCTCCGGCCCGGTCGCTTCGATGTAACGCTCGCGGAACAGATCGAATATCCGGCGGAGCAGAAAATCGCCCTTGTGTTCCAAGTGATGCAGCGGGGGCGACCGGAAGACGAGGTCAAACGCCATGGAAGAATACAAGCGGCGCTCACGTTGCACCGCCGGATCGATGACCAGGCGAAACCGGTGGCGGTTGGTCCGCCCGGCGGCCGCGGTTTCATCGGCGGTATCCAGTCGGGTGGCTTCGATGAAACGACCGATTTTGCGCCCGAAACGGCTCTCCACTTTGCCTTCCCGCATGGCGTTGAGCAGCGCCTCGATGTCGGTCGCGTCGTCGCCGACACGGTTGGTTTTTTCGGCCCAGCGCCCGATGGCCTCCATGGTTAGAAACCCGGCCCGCGCGCCGTCCACAATGTCATTCAGCGAATAGGCGGTGTCATCGGCCCAGTCCATGATTTGGCATTCAATGCTGCGAAAAGCATCCCGCTCCCGGCCCGCGGGGAGGCCGAGCGACTCGACCGGGGCACCGAGCGCGAAGGCGAGCACCGACTCCTGCCCGTCGTAGAGGAAATGGTTTTCGGGATTCTCCAACTCGCGGTGGAGGGTTTTGTATTTGAGAATGCCGTCGAGAAACGCCCGCGTCGGCTGCATGCCGCGCGGCCCGTCGCCGGAGGAGTAGATCGTTTCGGTGACGATGCGCAAGGTTTGGGCGTTTCCCTCAAACCCGCCGAAAGGGGCCATGAAACGGTTAAGCGACCGCTCTCC
>PXDN01000143.1 GCA_003566375.1 Opitutia bacterium | reverse complement strand
GTTTGGTCATTGGCGCCAAAATCGCGATCCACAGCATCGAACGCTCCTTCCGCACCAATGTCGTGCGCCCGATCCTGGTCAACGGCCGGCCGCTCGACGCCGACACCCGCGAGGGCGTCATGGTATATTTCATTCTCACCTTTTTGATCGTGCTGGCGTCGATTCCCCTGCTCGCCTTGTTTGAATCGGGCCATTCTCTGGAAGGCGCCGTCTCGGCGGTGGCGGCCTGCTTTTTCAACATCGGTCCCGGATTCGCCGAGTTTGGCCCGACGGAAAACTTCAGCGGACTGACAGCGCCGGGGAAAATCCTGCTCAGCCTCCTGATGATCATGGGACGCATCGAACTCTTCGCCGTGCTGGTGTTGTTTCTTCCCTCTTTGTGGAAAAAATTCTCCTGAGCCCAAAGACAGGCCTCATCCTAATCCTAATCGGTATCGGGATCAGGTTCAGGATCGGGTTCGATGGCGATGGCGATGCCGATTTCGATGACAACGGGAAATGATACGGGCGCGCGCTTTGGGCTTTCCCGTTTCCGGGTAGCGTGAATAATCCGGGTTGACCATGAGATTTTTCATTTCAACCGCTATCTTTTGCCTGGCTTGCGCCCCCCTCACCGCCGCCGCGGATTCCCCCGCTCCCCACGGAGCCGAATCCGTCTTGCGGGCTTTCACAACTCTCGACGAACGGGCGCCGTGGCGCAGTTGGCCCGAGCGGGAATTCCCCCGCCACCCGGCCGAACGGTTTTTGAAGGATTGGGTGATCGCCCTCGATCCCGGCCACGGCGGCGACGGGCACCTGCCGGGTTACAAACGGGGTCCGACCGGCGTCCGCGAGGCCGACATCAATTGGCGGGTCGCCCTGCATTTGGAACGCCTGTTGATGGAGGCCGGGGTCCATGTCGTGATGACCCGGAGCGGCGACCATGAAGTCAGCCTGAGGCAACGGGCGGAAATCGCCAACCATGTGCTCCGTCCCGACGGCGGCCGGGGGGCGGATCTGTTCATCAGCCTTCATCACAACGCCAGCTCGAATCCGGAAACCAACTACACCAGCGTTTGGTTTCACGGTGAAACCGACTGGTCGGAGCCCGATCTCGACTTCGCCCGCAAGGCGGCCCACGCCCTCTTCCGCGAATTGCGCACCGACGCCGGGCTGACCTCGTTTTTGATGAGCGATCAGCAGATGTTCCCGCGGGGATTCGGCGTCCTCAACAGCACCCGTGTGCCGGCGGTTTTGCTGGAAAGCTCCTTTCATTCCAATCCGGAGGAGGAACAGCGTCTGCGCGATCCGCTCTACAATTTACGGGAAGCGTACGCCATCTACACCGCCCTTTGTGAATACGCCTATGGCGGCCGGCCCACCCAAACCCTGTCCGTGGCGGAGGATGAGGACGGCGCCCTCGTGTTCACCGCCGAAATCGATGACGGCATGCCCTCCAACTGGTGGGGCGCCAACCGCAACCGCACCGTCTCCTCCACCGTGCAATTCTTTCTCGACGACGAGCCCCTGCCCACCCGTTTCGATCCGGACACCGGCATCGCGCGCGCGGTGGCCCGGGAAGTCAAGGAGACGGGCGGCGCGGAGACTTTCCCTGAACGGGTGTTGCGCATCCATCACGCCAATTTCGCCAAAAACCACAACTGGCCCCAGCGCCACCGGCTGACCGTCAACCTTGATTCCGAAGAAGAACGCTTCCAAATCAGCCCCATGGGAGCGCGCCGCACCCGCCCCGACCCGGACCCGGGGGAGGCATACTTCGCCGAAGAGGATCTCCCCCGGCCGACGCCGCTCGAACTGCCGGCCGGTCCCCAACCGGCCACGGATGCCGCCGCGGCGCTGGCGGCGGCCAAACCCGGCGATTTGGTCAAGTTGCCCGGTTTGCCGGCTGACGCCGTGCCGATTTTACCCGCGCGCCTGACCGCCTTGGAAAGTCCGGAACTGCTTTTTTCCGACATGCCGGAGTATTTCCGCACCGGCGACGGGATTGCCATGCGGGAGACGGTTCCCCCGGGGGAGTATCGACTCTACACCTACCATGTTCCCGACCCGGAGGCCGACCGCAAAACCATCACGGCGGTTTTGGAAAACATGGGCGGCGAACCGCTTCATCTCCGTTTCAAGCGCGGCAGCTTCCCCCGACCCGAAGGCCACTACCACCGGGTCGGCAAAACCGCTTTAATGGAGTTTTTCTCCCACCGACCCGGCCCGGAAGACCGCGTGGTGGAGCCCGGCGAGGCGGTTCCCATCGACCCCGCCATGGATGCGGCCGTGCTGCGCAAGGACCAACTGGCGCACGGATTTTATGAATTCTCCATCGACCAACCCGCCCGCGTGACCGTCCTGCAACGCGATCCGGAGATGGACAACGCCGAAGCTCTCGCGACCCTTCCCGAGCTTCCCCGCGTGCTCCCCGGCACCCATCCGAGCGGAGCTGGCCGGGGCCGCTTCCCCATCAGCGATTTTCTGGTCACCCTCCCCGGGCCGCTGGCCCTCGACACCGCCGGCGGCGTCCGGCAACTCGTGGTGGCCGACGGCCGCCGCGACCCTTGGATCAAAGGGCGCGACGGGCTGACCGGGGAGGACGTCGAAAACAAGGGCAATTACGGTGTGGTCTATCGCATCCGCGTTCCCCTGACGCATTCCGACGGGCGTTCATGGGCGGTGCTCATGCACAATCTTTATCACGGAAGTGATTTCTGCCGCCACCAGGCATCGGCGGTGAAGGTCGGGGAAGGCGGCTTTCCCGCCGAAGTGGTGCCGGTTCCCCGCGAAAGCGTGACCTTCTCCGGCGAGGGCAACCACGTCCTGTTGCAAGTGTATCCGCCCTCCGATGACAACGGACCGTTGATCGCCGAAATCGAATTTTCGCCGCCCGGCGCCTCCTGCCTGCCCACCCCAATCTTCTTCGTGCCGTTCGAGCCCTGAGCTACTCACATCCCGGCCGCCGCCTCGACACGGGCGGGGCCGGGCGGGCCGCTCAGTTTGATGTCGGGGTTCTTTTCCTCGAAAAAACGGACCTCCCAGTCATCGCGGAACAACAACAGCAATCGCCCGTCGCCGTCGGCCACCAAACCGGTCCCCCCGGGCAAGAGCAGGGCTTTGCCCTCTTCCGGTGTCATCCCGTCGGGCAACCAGCGGGAAATGCGCCACGGCATCAATTCCAGGCGCGACTCACAACGGTATTCCAATTCCAGGCGGTATTTCACCACGTCGAATTGCAACGGTCCCACCGCGCCGAGCAACGGCACCTGCCGCAAAGAATCCACCGGGGAAAACGCCTGCACCACCTTTTCATGCAACAACTGCTCCAAGCCGGACCGGAACCGCTTGAAGTCGCTTACATTCGGATTGTGCAGGTAGGCAAAACACTCGGGTGAAAACCGGGGGATCTCCGCGAACCGGATGCCCGTCTCCTCCGCCAGAGTATCCCCGATCTGGAAATCATCATGCCCGGCCAAACCGATGATGTCACCGGCCGCGCCCTCGTCGGCGGTGACACGCTCCTGCCCAAACAGGGTGTGGGAAAAGGAGAGGCGAACTTCCTTGCCGGTACGGACGTGGATGACGCGCATGTCCCGGCGGAAACGGCCCGAGCAAATGCGCAGAAAGGCCACCCGGTCCCGGTGTTTCGGGTCCATGTTGGCTTGGATTTTAAAAACAAAGCCGGAAAAAGCCTCGTTTTCAGGCGACACTTCGCGGCCCTCGGAACTTCTTGCCAGAGGCGGAGGCGCCCAGCGGAGAAACCCGTTCAGCAACAATTCGACCCCGAAATTGTTAACCGCGCTGCCAAAGAAAACGGGGGTCAGCTCCCCGTGGCGAATGCGCTCCTCGTCGTACGCGGCGGCGGCCATTTCCAAAATGTCCAACTCCTCGCGGAAGGTGGCAAACTGTCCCGGCTCGAACCGTTCGGCCAGGCCCTCATCATCGATGTCGGCCACCGCCACCGGGGCGCGGTAGCGCCCGCCGGGGACGCGCTCGTAAAGGTGCAACCGCCGGTCGTGCCGGTCAAAAACCCCGCGGAACAGATCGCCCTGCCCGATCGGCCAGTTGACCGGCCAGCTTTCCAGGCCGAGTTCCCGTTCCAACTCGTCCAGCAAATCAAGCGGCTCCCGCCCGGGACGGTCCCATTTGTTGACAAAGGTAAAAATCGGGATTCGCCGGCTGCGGCAAATGGTGAAGAGCTTGCGGGTTTGCGTCTCGATGCCCTTGGCTCCGTCAATGACCATGATGACGGCATCCACCGCCATCAACACCCGGTAGGTGTCTTCCGAGAAATCCTGGTGACCCGGCGTGTCGAGCAGGTTCACCCGAAACCCGTTGAAATCGAATTGCAGCACGGTGGAACTCACCGAAATTCCGCGCTGCTTTTCCAAATCCATCCAATCGGAAACCGTGGACCGCTGTTGTTTGCGGGCGGTTACGGAGCCGGCCAGGTGAACGGCCCCCCCGTAGAGAAGGAACTTCTCCGTCAACGTGGTTTTACCGGCGTCGGGATGGGAAATGATGGCGAACGTGCGCCGCCGGGCGACTTCCTGTTGCAAATTCATCGGCTAGTAAAACAGCGGCATCCGGCCTCAGCCCGCGGCGGGTGCCGGAGATGCGCTCTCGACGATTTCCCGCGAGGCGGGAATGTCTTTAATCACTTGCGCGGGCAGCGGCCCGACTCCGATGTAGCGGAGATTGGGCAGGGTTTCCGGCCACCGTCCTCCCTCGTAGGCCACTTCGAAGGTGTGGCGCAGCATTCCCGCGATGTAGCGGCGGGCGTTTTCGGGAAGATCGGCGTAGCGGCGAACCGGAGCGATGTCTTCGCTCCAGCCGGGATACGATTCAAAAACCGGTTGCAGGGTTTGGTGAACATCGGGATCGCGGGGAACATGGCGAACCAAATTTCCGGAAGCGTCCCGGTAGCCGGTGCAAATCAGCAACTCGCCCCGCCAGTCCCCGGCATGGGTGAGGGCGTCCAATTTATTGATCGCCATGCACTGAAACCCGGAATAGCGGAGCGCGTCCCCTTTTTCCACCGCGTCGAACCAGCCAACCATCCGCTGGCGGCCGGTGGAGGTGCCGAATTCCAACTTCCGCAGGATCGAACCCAGAGGATGGCTGTCCGGAATTTGCGTAATAAAGGTGTGGGTGCCGACCTTGGTGTCGTAGGCCTTGGCCACGCCGATGGTGTGGACCGGTTGGGCGGGAATGCCACCCGAAAGAAAAAACTCGGGCGCGTGGGTATGGGAGGCCGTCACGTTGGGGGAAAAGCCGTGGCGCTTGTCCAGCCAATACGATTGGCCGAACTCGCCCAGCACGGAACGATCCTCACGCAGGGATTGCAGGATCAACTCCCGCACGTCGCCCACGTTCCGGGCCAGCGACGACCCCGCCCGCCAATAGGTCTCGACCACCGCCTCGGTGTTGAGGGTGAACGGTTCGGAACCCCGGAAACGGGTAAAATCAAACTCTTCCTTGGAGAATATCCCCGCCTCGATCGCCTCGCCATTGGCGCGGGTCTCCGCCTGGGTCAGGGTGTCGAAAAAGCCTTCCCACGCTACCCCGTCCACTTGGCAGACATGGCGAATGGTCGCCAGCGCCCGCTCGATGCGGCGCGTCAACCGGCCCGCGAATGTCTCCCGGCTTCCCTGGAAATCGGCGAAATAAATCTGCCACTGGGCGGTTTCGTCACCGAAGGCCGGGGAGATGCCCCGTCCGGTCGAACCGCGCGGTTCTTCCCGCAAAACATGGACCCGGTAATGCTCCCAGGCCAAATCCAACAGCCGGTGGGAAAGGTCGGAGACCATGGTCCGCTGGTCGATCACCAGGCGCGGCACAATCGAATAACCCCGCGCCTCCAAAGGTTTGGTTTCCCACCAAACCTTGCGGGGATCCGCCACCACGCCGCTGCCAAGGGCGAGCCAGGAAACCCCCTCCTCAACCACTCCGGCGGGCAGCAGGTTGAGCTTGAGCCCGGCCGCGGTGTGGCCGGAGTTGGCGCCGCCGTTGACCTTGAGCACCATCGAAACGGCGTCGCGGCGGCCGCTTCCGGCGCGCAATTCTTCGGCGATTTCGGCGATGAGGCGACCTTTGCCCTCGTCGCCCATGCTGATGCCGACATCGGCGATCAACTTACTGGTGAATGGTGTCAGTGCCATGGCGTAAAGAGCAACCTTCGCAAAACCAAGCTCCCGTGGCCAACAAAAAAAAGGGTACGTGCAAGAAGGCATCCGGGCGAAAACGGTGTGTAAGCGGTTACGCCGGGTTCCTGTTCGCCGCCGCCTGAAGGCGGGCGCTCCGAAGAGCCGCCATGGGAGCGCCGTGCTTCAGACAGGCGGAAGGCGGTTTGCAAGCGGTCACGGCGGGGCCTCCGGTTCACCGCCTGCGGCCTTGCCGGATGCCCGTTTGATTTGAACCGACGCCCGCCTGCCCCGCGTGGATTGGCGGCTCCATAATGGATTTATTTCAGGCCGTTCTTTTTCCTCGACGTATGCAGCAGGATGGCAAAGGCCACGGCGGCGAGTGTGGCCAACACGGCGGCGCCCCAACCAAACCAAGTTGCGCACACGGTAAATACCGCAACCACAAGAAACCAGGACAGCATGGTGGCCAGACCTTGAGCGTTTTTACGCTCCAGATGCACGATTCCGGCAAAAGCCAGCAACATCCCCGCCGAACTGAGCCCGCCTATGCCAAAGCGCACATACAGCATGTAGAGACTCGACGGCACGATGATCAACAAAGCCAGTCCCATGAAAAGATTCCAGGCCAAACGTCGACCGCCGCGCGGCATGTCGTCGCCCAACAGGGTTTTCTGGTTCATCAGGGCGAAGAACGAGATGTAGGCCAGCGGTATCAACAAGAAGGCGATCACCGAGGTCGGTACCACCAGCCAGGGCGCGGCCGCATACCAGAAAAACGGCGCCAGCAATCCGGTAGCCGGGAAAAGCGTGCCGACTTTAAACCAGACGCTGTCGTGAGGCTTGTTCAGAAATTCACAGAAGCCGACGCCCGCGATCACCATTAGCAGGGTGATGCTGGAGAAAGTCATCCCGAGCACCCCGAGGCCGAAAACCACTTGGGCGAAAAACCAGCCGAGCAAGGGCTCCAAGGAGTTGGCGAGATCGAAATTGTTCCGCCGCACCAAAGTCGCCGCAATGTAGCGGTCGTGGGGCGTGGTCAGGTTGATCACCTCGGAGACCCGGTGATCGTAATCCTCCGCCCGGAGTGGATCGGCTTGAAGCGCTTCCAACTCGGTCCGGTCCGCTTCTCCCAATTCAAGAAGGGCGCGCGCCAGCAGCAGGCGGCGGTATTCGTTAACCTGACCGCCGGAGGCGGCGCGCATTTCATCGGGCAAGGCCCGCGCGTCGGTGCCGAGATCCTGCTGGATCCGGACCATCTCCTCCCGGTCCATCAAGCCGGGATGCGGAACGAGGTGAAATTGGCTGGCGGCCGCGATCACCACGCAACCGGTGGCGATCAAAAACGGAATCAGCATCCCGGTGCCAAGGTCGAATTTGACGAAACCCCGGAACTCCTTGCCCCACCCGCGGCGCAGCAGCGAGTAGCCGAACAGGAAAGTCATGTTGATGCCGACGGCGGTGGCGGCGGTGGCCACGATGACGCCGCGCTGATCGCTCACAATGATCTCGCGCCAGTAATCGGCGTATTCCATCGGAATATTCGCGAGGATTGCCTCAAATCCTTCGGCCGGGCGCAGGATCATCCCGGGATTGGGAATGAACCCGCGCAGAATCTCGCCCCAGTTCAACATGCCCGGCTCGCGCGCCAGACTGATTACCACACCGATGAAGGCCAGCACGATGAAGCCGACCATCAACTTCACCATGAATTCAAACAACTTCACCCCGAGCCCGGGCCGCCCGTAATTCCACGTGACTGCCAGCGCGATGGCGAAAATGATGCTCACCAGAATTAGATTGGAGAGCCACAACGGGAACAAGCCCGCGTCGCCGAATACACCGGGCAACAGGTTTTCCCGGAAAACCCCGACCGCCAGTGTGTATTGCGGCATCACCCAAACCATGTTGGCAATGAAGGCCGCCAGCGCCCACCCCCAGCCGAAGACCGGGTTCACCTCCGTGTTGATCGCCTCAAACGGCCGCCGGCCGGTGGAGAGCGTCACGTAGGCGATGGCGCACAGCATGATGATTCCCAAAAACATCGCCAGGGGCTGCACCCAGAGCATGCTCGTTCCGGCCAAGACGCCCAGGTAAAGGCTTCCGGCGAGGGAGCCGCCCCCGAGGGTGATGGCGCTTTGCAGGAAGCCTGGCCCCGAAAGGGAAAGGTAGGCGCGGAATTTGCGAAAGCCGCCGGCTTGGTCGGCCGCCCGCAAAAGCTCACTCTCCCGCGGAGAGGAAGGTTGTTTGGAGGAGGACTGTTTTTCGCTGTCGGGGTTCATCGGCGGATGAAAAAAGAGTTACCCAAACAAAAAAGCAAGTTTCAAAGTTCACTCTGATCGCTCCCTTTCCCTTTGCCTCCTGGCCTCCCCCGGATTTACCGCGACCCGTGGCTGTTCTAACGAGCCGTTTCATGCGGCGGGAAGTTTCCCGCCGAAGGGACCAATTTAGGGGGATCAAAAATCCCGCACCCGAATGGAACGGCGCACCGGCTCCTCCGCCAGCGGTTCAAATTCCGTGATTTTCCAGCGCCCTTCCACGGTTTCCACCGTAAACACCCCTTCGTGCCGATTGGTCCGCGTGTGGATGTGTCCCCAATGCTCGACCGTTCCGGTCACCGTCCAAGAGGACCGGTAAACAAACCCGCGCCCGAAACGGCTTCGACCGGGCAGCGGTTCCTTTTGCCCCTCCAGCAGTTCAATCCCGTCCACCCGCGAGACCGCTCCCCCCTGATCCTCCACCGTCAGCTGTCGGCGAACCTGCAAATACAATTCCTCCAACAACGGCCCGGCCACGCTCCCGGCCAAGGCATCATAAATCCGCTCCTCCTCCCGGTAATCAAAGGCGCGGTGAATATTCCCGTGCAGGGTTTGGAAAATGGAACGGGCTTCCTCCGCCGCAACGCCGGGCGGGGAAAACCAAACAGCCGGCAGCGGCGTTGTTACCTGCCGCGCAACCATCACGCCCAGAACCAGGACGCCCGCCACCCCGAAACAAACCCGGCGGGACCGACCGGCGGCGCGGACTCCGGCGACCGCCAACAACACCGCCGCCGCGCCCCCCAGCAGGATGGCAAGGGGAATTCGCGGGGCCTCGGCGATTTCCGGCGGGGGCGGTTCAATCAGGCGGCCGAACTCGCGCTCCGTTTCCCGTTGCCATGAAAACGACGGACGGGCGGGCGTGAGCAAGGCGTCGTGTCCTTCCTCCTCGAATACGTAAATCCGCGGGCGCAACAACGGCAGGCGTTCCTCGTAAAACCGCCACGCAAAGGTCATCTCCCGCGGCGGCGCCTCCACCGGATGGCTGAAAATCACCCCGACCCGGGTGTTGTAAACGCTGACTTTGCGCTCCGGCGCGCCGGCCGCGAAATCCCGGATGCCCGGGCCGAAAAACTCCACCCGTTGCAGCCTGGGCGTGGAAACCGTGCCGTCGATTTCAAGCCGTTGCTGTTGCCGCAAAAACCCGTCGATGCGGGGCCGCGCCGCCTCCTGTTCCTCCACGGTGAGGAAATCCGGGTCGCTTCGCTCCAACCGCACCCACTCCTCCAGGGTCAGCAACGGGATCAGCATTTCGTGGCGAACCTCGGTGTCGGTGACGTAAACGTAGCTGTAAACCGCGCTGTAGCTGGTGATGCCAAGGGTCTCGTCCCGCCGCTCGCGCCGCCGTTCGCGCGCGGTTTCCAAATCCGTTTTCGCTCCGGGTGTCTCCGACGGATCAAGGGTAAAGGTGTGGGCGGTGCGGTGGCTCAGGTCCACGCGGGTATCGACCCGCGCTCCGCCGTGAAAAACCGACACCTCCATCTCGGCCGGAATGATCGGATCGGCCCCGCCGAATTCCTGGGAAACCGTCAGGTGTTCCAACGGTTCCCGCAACGGGTAGCGCAGCTCGTAAATCAACGAGTAGGCCATTAGGTCGTCAAAATGAATCCCCGGTTTGTCCTCGAATTCCGAAAAATCGATCCCGGTGACTTCCCCATCCAGCCGTTGCCCCTCCCCGTCGCGCAATTGAAAATAGTTCAGCAGAAACGATCCGTGTTCCCGCGCCTGCCGTTGGAGCACCCCGGTCGGAAAGAGAAACTCCCCGTCGTGTTCGAGCCGGTAATACAGAACCAAGTCTTCGACCAGCACCTCCATCTCCACCGACACCGCCTCCTCCCCGACATCGATCAGGCTGGAGGTTAGGGAAACCGGATGGGCGTCGAGCGCGCGCGGGATCAACAACCCCGTGACCGCCGCAATCGATAAAACCAAGGTGGTTTTTTTTCCCATCAAGGCGAATCTCATGAACATCGGTGCCGCAAAGGGGCAACCCCTTACCCGGCGCGCCCCGGCAGGGCCTCCGGTTGGCCGCCCGGCGCGGGGGTGGCGGGTTCGCGGTCCCGGCCTCCGCCGACGGCAGGCGACCGGCACGTTCCCGGTTGGAGGGAAGCGGTGAACAACGCCCACAAGGCCAGCGGGCCGAGAACGTGCGAAGCCCGGATCAACAACTCCGGGTATTGGCCCAGCCCGGCGGGTATGCCGAGGGTGGTCATGCGCGAAAGGGCGGTGACCAGCCCCCAGCCCGCCAGCCAAATCATCAAGGCGGGCAGGATCACCCGCCGGATCGGGCAAACGCGGCAGGGAGCGGCCCAAAACGTTCGCGGCACCAGCAGGGGAGTCGGATAAATGAGCACCGCGAGGGCCACGCAAAAGTCGATAATCGCAATCCATTTGAGCAACACCACCGCCGAAGCCTCGCTGAGCCGTGAACCGAAAATGTTGCCCGAGGTGCCGATGATCAGGTCGATGAAGCGCGGGTTTTCCAACAGGGCGAGGTAGCCGTGGGTGAAAAAAACCAGCGCCACCAAAATCCGCAACAGCCCCGCCGCCAGCGGCACGCGCCACTCCCGCAACGCCGCCATCCGCGGTCCGGCCACCAAAATCAGCAACACCAGGGGGAGCCCGAAACGGAGGGACTGGGCCGCCAAGCTCCATTCGCTGAAGCGAAACCCGGCGTTGAAGACGGCCGCGCAGGCTTCCAGAAAGGCGTAGCCGGACATCAGCAGCAAGAGGGGCCACAGCGGTTTGAACAGAATCACCAACCCGGCGGCAAGGTAGAGCGACACCGTGATTTTTTCCACGAAAACCGCCGCCAGATACGGGTCCTCAACATTGATGAGCCACTCCATGAAGAGCAGATTCCCGAACTGGGTTTGCCGGTTTTGAAAGACGATGATGAACAGCGCCACGGCATGCAGACAAATGGCCGCGCGCAATATCCACGACGCGGCGGCCAGGGCGCGCTCCCCGCCATTCGCGGAGGCGGCCGCCGGTTCACCGGGAAAATTCCGGCTCATTGCATGGACCCGGCGGTCACCACCTCCCGCCGGTCATGAGTGAGTGCGAATTCGTCCACCACCTCATCGTCGATGTTGATCGCCTTCACCTCCAGCTTGTCGCTGGTGAAGGTCAGCAAGTGGGTGTGGTGGTGGCGGCCGGTGGCGGCCAAATACCAACGGTCGGGGTCGGGCCGCCGCTGCGGCACGCCCCCGCCTCCGTCGCCAAAATAAATCACCCCGCGCTCTTCGTCGATTTGACCTTGGTAAATCGGATGGGTGCGTTTGAGGGCGTGGTCATGGGACTCATAGCCGAGGTCGAGCCCGTATTGATCAAACAAGGGAACCCAGGCCAACCGCTGCGGGGCCGCGCCTTCGAAATCCCGCACGCTCGGGAAGGCCGGGCGGTGATACATCGCCACCAGCCAGCGCTTCCCCGGACGAAGTTCGGCCAATTGCGATTCCAGCCATTCCCGCTGATTCCCGCCGCGGCTGATTTCCGTGTTGAGCGTGATCAGGGCCGACTCCGCGTTCAGGTGCGTGGTGTAGTAATAATCGTTCTCCCGGTCCGGCCACCAAAACATCTCCTCAAACCCGACATCCCGGTCGTGGTTGCCGCGGGAGGGTATGATCGGCAGCAGGCGGTTGTCCGCGGTGGTGGTCATTTCAGCGTGGTCCTTTAACCACCAATACAATTCAGCCCAGTAGGCCCGGTTGGTGTAGTCGGCCCCGTGGATCATGGCGAGCACGTCCGGATGCTCCTCCATCTGGCGGCGCATCAGCGCGTTGACCAGGCGGCGGTCGTTTTCCGGGTGGGTTCTCCCGGCGCGGGGCGTGCGTGAATCACCCACCGCCACCAACCGCACCGGCGTTTCATCGGCGGGCGCGGTGATGAAGTGAAGTTCTTCCGACGCGTCCCCGTCCGAAACCACGGTCAGGTAATAGGCGGTGGCGGGTTCGAGGTCGTCGAGAAAGACGTTGTGGGACCACGAGTGCATGCCCGCCTCCCGTTCCGCATCCAGCAAGGTGTAGGGAGCGCTGTGGGTGCTCGGCAGGTCGTGCCGATAGGCATCCAAATCGCCTCCGCGCGGTTCGGTGTCGTAATAAAGTCGGTGGTTTTCGCCGGGGGCGGTGGTGGTCCACGCGACCACGGCCTCGCGGGAGGGATTGCTCTCAAACAGCACGCGGACGTGGATCGGTTCGGTGGACGGCTCCAAGGCGCGGATATAGTCACTCGCTTGGGAAACGGCCGGAGAAAGAAAGGCCAAAACGATGCCGGCCAGCGCCGACTGGATGAATGAAGGGATTCGGCTGATGGTGTTCATAAATAAAAAATTCAGTCAAGGACGGGAAAAAAGGGTTCCCGAATAAACCCGTTTTCGGTTTGTGGAGAAGCCACCTTCTCATGGCGGGAAGTTGGGCAAAAGGAAAAAAGTGAGAGATGGCAGTCGGCCTGCCAGATTTGAAGTTGTCGGGGTAAGGAGGCGCATGCGCTTGCAAAGGGGGAGCGCCCCGCTTCAGCGGACGACATGCGGTTTGCAAGCGGTTACTTCGGGGCCTCCTGATCGCCGCCTGAAGGCTGGCGCTCCTTTTTTCGGCGATCCCCGGCTTGTAAGCGGGAGCGTCCCGCTTCAGCGGACGGCATGCGGTTTGCAAGCGATTGCTTCGGGGCCTCCGGTTCGGGCTTATGGCGGGAGATCAGTCCCCAAAGAAGGTGAGTCGAAAGAACCGGCGGTCGCCGACGGTGGCCTTTTCCTGAGACCGGCCGCTCCACAAGACGCGGTCGTCGTCCAGATCCTCCGCCGACCAATCGCTGGTTTCGGCCAACTCCCAGTCGAGCAGGTTTTCGGAAACTTGCAGACTGAAACCACTGGTTTCCCCCAAATCCCGCCGCCACGGCAGGGTTACACGCATAACACCGTCTTCCACAAATAGCCGCGGCCGCTCCGCAAAGGTTCCTCCCCCGGTCAGGTAGGTGACAAGATTGGGGAGACCGCCGCCAAAGTGGTCGAAGTGCCGGCCGGCCCGTTCGGCGGGAATCCCGTTTTCCGCCACCCACGCGTCATAGAAGAGCGGAGCCGGAACGGCTGACACGCGCAAGACCGGACGCTGGTTCTGATTTTCGTACTCCTTGGATGCGTAACGCATGATCGGACCGGAGTCGGTTTGGCGGGTAATGCCAAGTCGAAGGGTCAGCAAACCGCCGTCCGTCAGCGCGGCGGAAACGGCACCGCCGACTTCAAGCTTCAACGGGCCGGGACTGCCGTTGCCGGACCAGGTGGTCACGGGAATGTCGGCCACCGGCTTGTTGATGTAAGTCATGGTTCCCTCGGACCAATTGTGATCCGTCCCGCGGAACAAGGCGCCGTCGTGGGGAGTGGTTTCGTTGGTCTTTTGCAGAAACAGGGCGGCATCGCGGATGCGGCCGGGATCCATTTCAACCCCGGAAAGATCGAACCGCAGGTAGGCCTGCCGTTCGTTGGTATTGCCGAGCGCCTTGACCCACAGGGTGGTGTTGCCACCGAAATTGGCCAGAGCGTTGCTTGATTGAACATGGGTGTCGTCAGTGGGAGAAAACTCGAAAACCTCCGGCTCCGGTTCATCGCGGGCGGGACCGTGAAAGCGGACTTCGTCTTCGCGCACCCCCTCGGCATCGCCGCCGGTTACGGTCAGCCTCACCCGGTAAACGCCGGGGCGCTCCATTAGCAAGCGGGTGGCCGGGGAGGCGGGATCGGTGAACACCGCCGCTCCGGGTCCGTCCACCAGCGTCCAGGCAAAGGTCAAATTCCCCTGCCCGGCCCCGACCCGCCGACCGATGGTGGCGGCGCCCCGCAAACGGGCGGCGTTGCCGGGGAAAACCGCCGGATCATTGCGGAGAAACTCGGGCTGGATGCCGGTTTCGCGGCGGTCGAGCTGGTGCAGGTAAAGGGAACCTGGATACAGATTGGCCCCGTCGCCAATCCCTTCGACGTGATCGGTGGGCAGGGTTTGCGGGCGGGTGCCGTCGCCCAAAATGACCCCGAAACGGCTGGAGCCGTCCAGCCCCCGGGTGCCGATGACATAGCCATAACGGGCTTGGTCGCTGTGCACGGCGTTGGTGCCGGGGCCGAGACCCATGGTGTTCCAAAACACGCTGTGCGCCGCCGTGATGTTGTGGCGGGGAGAAGCGGTGAAGGGCCGGTAGCGGGCCTCGAACATCGAATCGCGAACCCGCCCGCGGTCCACCAGGTTGGAGTGGGAGAAAAACATGTGGTGGTCGCTGTTGGCGCCGCCCGCGTTGCCGGTGGTGGCGGCCTGGCGGTTGGTGAACCGGTCCTCGCTGTCGAGGATGACATTGCCGGTTGAAGCCATCGACGAATAAACAAATCCGTGCCGGTTGTAAGCGGCCAGGGAATCGCGCACCAGCACTTCGCTGGAATTGGTCATGCGGAACATGTAGCCGTTGCCGCCGCCCCCGCCGTAGAGCGGCCGCTCCATGCGGACGTTTTCCACCGTGACGGAGCGGACAAAACTCATCGTCAATCCGTTGCTCAGGATGTGGGTGTTGCGGCCGTTGGCGGAGGGCCGGAAAGAATGGACGTTGCGCACCCAGCCGTTGCGGGCGTTGGCGATGGAGATGGCGGCGTTGCCGTGGACCGACCAGGCGTGGTGGTCCGGGTTTTGGTAGCTCAATGACGACCACTGGGAGGATTCCGTGCCGGGATGCTCGAGGTTGCCGATGGAAAAATCCTCCAGCCCGAATTCGCTGATGGCGCCATCGGCCGGATGCACCCGCGCCCGGTCGCGGGTTTTGACCGCGTAGCGGGTCGGCGCGTCGATAAGCAGGGTGTTGGCTTCCCGGTCAATCGCGAGAATTTGCCGCTTGTAGGAGAGGCCGGTCAGGTTGCCGGTGCCGGCGTGGGGCCGCCAATCCGGTTCCTGGTGTTCATCGACCCAGTGGACGGTGGTGTCGGTGCGGATGACAATCCAGTTGCCCACCGCGAACGGGAGGGTGGATGCCACCTGGATGACCCGCGTCGGCCCCATCAGGTCGCGGGTGATCAACACGGTCGGATTGCGGTCGTTTTTCCAGCCACCCGATTGGGTGACGCTGATGATGCGGCCGCCCCGCCGGTCGTAGGTGGTGTTGTAAAGGAAAGTCTCCCCAACCCCCGCACCCCGTAAAATAACATTGGAGTGGTTGATGACCAGGGCGCTGTTGCCGGACAGAATCGAAACCCGGTAAGTGCCCCCGGGCAAATAGACAACCCCGCCGCCGGAGTTGCCGGCCTCGGTCAGCGCTTGCTGGATGGCCAGAGTGCTGTCCGTCGCTCCCGAGGGATCCGCCGAATACGGCGGCTGGGTCACGTCGAACAACTTCACCCCAAACCCGGGAGCGTTGATGCGGGGGACCGGAGCCCCGAGCCGGTAACCGGCGTGGGAGAAATCCTGGATGATTTTGTCGGAATAAAAATCCTTCTCCAAACCGGGTGGGCTCCACGTTTCATCATATAATTCACTGCGCCAGGAATCGGCGGGCGGCTCCTCCGCGACAGCGGCCAATCCGGTCCACGACACCATGCCAACAATCAGAATCCGCGCGGGGAGAAGTGAGAAAATATTCATAGTATCCGCTTGCCCATCAAATGACCAACTCCCCAATGAGCAACGTCAACCCAAACTTTCCGCCCCGGAGACCGGTCTTGCGCCGGCCTAACGATTTTCGGAACCGGGATTCGACCGCGCCGTGCGGAGCGGTTTTTTTACTGGCTTGCCAGAACTCCCCCGGCTCCCTTTTGCTCGGCTGAACACCCACGGAGGAATATCATGGATTTACGCAAGCAACTCGGTTACTACCGCGGCCCCGCCAACACTCCCGGCGAGGATTTGATCGAATACATCAACCTTAAACTCGCCGCCATCGGCTGCCCGACCTTCGATGGCGGCGGTTCGGGCAGCCTGCACCATGTGGCCGCGGCCTTGTTGGAAAACCACCGGGAAAAGGAACGTCTCCTGCGGGACCGCCCCTGTCCGGGGGACTCGCGGGTGGAGGATTTCCTCCGCCGACACCTGGGAGATGATTACCCGGCCGGCGAACCGATTCTGCCCCGGCGCACCTTCACTCTCGACCGGCACGGTCTCGCCCGCGCCCTCTCGCTGCCGCCCGACAAAGATAAATTTTCCTCCAACATCATCCAATCCTTCCGCGTCAAACAGGGGATCCTGCACAATCCCGACAAAGACCGGCGCACCACCGCCGGCGTTTTCCACGTGGCCGAGGGCGGCCTGCCGGTTCCGGAAGACAAAAAAGCGGTGCCCCGCAAGGTGTTTGCCAACATGCTCCGGCACGCTCTGAATCCGCCCCCGGAATTGCTCCGCCTGCCGTTCACCTCCACCCGGGAGAAACAGGCGGAAAGTTTCGTCTCCCTGTACCTGCGCCCGACGGTCTGCCCGGAAGTGCCCGGCTTCCGCCAGGCCAAGCGCATGGAAATCCGTTTCTTCGCTCCCGGCAACCTGACCTGCAACCTCGACTTCGTGGAGTCGATTTTCGGCAACGCCGGGGATCCGTTTTTGGCGGCCAATGATGCCGGTCTCGACGCCGAAGGCTGGAGCGGCCACACCGGCTGCGTGATTCTCGCCACCCATTTGGTCGGCCTGAGGAAAAAAGAAATCGGACTGCCGGCCTGGGACGACGCCACCGAACGCCAACGCCGCGACGGCATGTGCTGGAAAGAGGAGGATGAACTCTACAACGGCGGCGGTGCCTTCAAGCTTACCTGCCGGGACGAATCGGGAGTGATTGTCACCCTTATCGCCGACAACTATTTCGGTTACTGCAAGAAGGAGGTGAAAACCCAAATCAGCTACGCCGCCAACCTGATGGGGATGGCGGAAGAGGAGCACGCGGGCGGGACCCTCGCCTTCCCGAGTTACGATTTGGGTGACGACCTTTTGCTGCAACCGCGCGTCAAACGCTACAACCACACCTTTGCCGAAATGGTGAAGATCTGCGGCGACTTAATGGATTTGCAGCCCGCCGGTTACGGCATCGACCGCAAATTCAAAGACATCCTCTACGTGCCGGAGAACGCCCACTTCAGTCTCCACAAACTGACCGTGTCATGGAAAACCAAGGACGGCAAGCAGAGCATCCGGTTGTTGCCCGGCAAATACTACGTGCGCCCCTCCGGCTACAAGGTGCGCATCGCCAAGGCGGAAAACAGCAAATCCTGGCGTTTGATCGGCACCCTGGCCGAGGGCCTGTTTTGCCACAAGCCCTCCACCGTTTCGGGCGGGGGGAAATCCGAAATCTCCAAACCGATCACCGACGCCATTCTGCGCGGACCGGTGTTTGTCGGCGACCTGAAGGAGGATTTGGATCAGGTCGAAGCCCTGCTCAACCATGACTACGATGAACGCTTTCGCGAAAAACGCCCTGACAAGACGCGCGGGCGCTCCATTTTAAGCGAAAAACGCTCCCTCGGGTCGGTTATCAAACTGCTGACGCCCTCCGCGACCGAATACACCGACGAATACAACAAATGGTTGCGGGCCATTCCGAGCCGCATCAAAAATCTGGTCCACGTGGTCAAGCGCCATTACCGCTCCGAATGGGGTGACAACTGGCGGGAACATTTCCAGGGGGACATGATCAATGGCCAGCCGGGGCATGAATTGAAATGCGATGACCGGCGCCTCTCCACCGACTATATCCGCGTCGGCTACGAATCGGATGGATCCTGGCGGGTCTTCGGTCTGCGCGATGATTTTTTCCCGGCGGCCAAGTTGCAGATGGAGGACGACATCTCCGCCTCTTTGGTGGTCCCGGTCGCCAAGCTGGACCATCTGCCCGAGGAGTACGCCCATGACGGCTCGGTGAAATTCGTGCACAACTGCGAATTCCGGTTTTTCCAACGGCCCGACGAAGCGGTGCACCCCGGCCATGATAAACAAACGGAACAGGATTTCACCCATCCCCGCAATTTTCTCTCCAACTATGAACCGCTGCGGCCGGGCGACGCCCGCGAGCTGCTGGAGGATTCCATCGGATTTGAAAACTTCACCCCGCCGATGCAAAACCTGATCCGCGAAGCCGCCGTGATGGACAAGCCGGACTATTTTGTCTGCACCGCGCGCCCGCGGGTGGTGGATGGAAAACCGAGCAAAAATCCGCGTTTCCTGCAGGACCGGGCCGATCTGGTGAATCCGGTCGAAACCTACCTCGCCTCCACCGGCATCCGCCTGTTCCGGCGGCTCCCGGCCGACGCGCCGCTGCGCCTGCCGGTGGGCGCGGTGTTGCCCGGTCGGCGCAACAATCCGCCCGATCCCGCCTCCAACCTCCGTTCGCTGGCTGTCTTCAACCCGATCCATTACCTGGAATTGCCGGAACTCTTCATGGAGTTCACCGCCAGCATGACCGGCAAGTCTCCCTCCACCACCGGGGCCGGCTCGGAGGGCGCCCTCACCAAAGGACCGTTCAACGCCCTGCTCCCCGTAACCGATCTCAACAACGCCCTGGTCTCTTACATCCTGACCGGCCTTCCCGGTTTCATCACCGCCGGAGGATCGATCGGGCCGAGTTTCCGCATCGACCATGACATCAGCCTGCTCGTGCCGGAAATCTGGTGCCGCATGACGCCGGAGGAACGAGTGCCGGGATACCTGATCGGGAATGGATTCCTGGAAAAGGTGGATGATTTCGAACACAACGGAAAACCGGTGTCGGCCGGCCGGCTCGGCTACCGCATCAACCGCCGGTTCATCAATTATTTCTTTGGACGTGTTTTCACCGACCCGGGAGTCATTTTCACCGAAGAGATGCTGCGGCCGGAGTTGCAGGACATGGAAGCGTTTGTCGATGGTCTCGACAATATGGTCTCCACCGCCCGCCGGGTCGCCACTCACTATTTTGAAGACGGCTCGATTGAACTGGCCTGCCCTCCCCTGCGGGCGTTGCTCCACATCATGGCCGAAGGCTCGTTCGAAGGCGCCACGGTGGATGATCCGGCATTCCGCGCTCTCTTCACCCGGGAAAATATGCTGCAAAGCGACTGGTACCGGGAACGGTTGGTGCGGCAAAACCGCAAGGACCGCGAACTGGCCGCGCGCAAGCTGGAACACATGGAGGCGTTTCTAAAACGCCCCAGCCACGCCGACATCGCGACCGAATTGGACATCGCCGGCCGGGTCAAACAAATGAAGGAGCATCTGTCCCGGTTGGACCAAAGGGACCCCGCCAAGGAATTGGCCGGTACCCTCGGCCGCGACCGCCTGCGCCCGGAGGAGGAATAACCCCCTTCTTCTTTTTTCCTTTTAACTGTTAACAACCCGAGGCTCCGCCGGGGGTGATCACGGTTTTGCGGAAGTCGCGGCTTCGAGAATTTGGTTGATGCGGTTGACCATGCCGCGGGGATCCTCCAGCAAGCCGGCGGCCGCGCGCGCGTTGTCAAACAGTTGCTCCGCCACGAGTCGGGCCAGCGGTTCGTTGGTCGAACGCAGGGTGGCCACGTTGCGGATGAGTTGGTGGCGCGGATTGATTTCCATGTTCACCTTCACGGGAGCGTCCGCCTCCTGATTCATGGCTTTCATCATTCGGCGCATCATCATGGACATCATTTTATCGGCGTTGAGGATGAGGGCCGGGCTCTCCACCAGCCGCTTTCCGGCGCTGACCTCGCCCACCCGTTCGCCGAGAACTCCCCGCAGCCAAAGGCAGAGTTCCTTGGTTTCCTCCGCGCCGAGCGATTCACCGGCGGGTTCAGGCGTTTCCTCCAACTGGAGATCGTCCTGATCGGCGGCGACAAACGATTTGCCGTCGAACTCCCGCGTGTTGGAGACCACGAATTCATCGACCGGCTCCAGCAGGAAGAGCACCTCCAGATTGCGGGCGCGAAATGCCTCAAGGTAGGGCCCGCTCTCGATCGCCTGGCGGGAGGGAGCGACGATATAATAAATTTCCTTTTGCCCCTCTTTCATCCGCGAAACGTAGTCGGCCAAGCTGGTCGTTTTGCCCGCCTCGGTCAGGCTTGACTCAAAGCGAATCAATTTGGCCAAGGTTTCGCGATGGGAAAAATCGGTGGCCGCACCCTCCTTCAGAAAGAAACCGAACTCCTTGAAAAATTCCGCGTACCCCTCCGGGTTTTTGCCCGCCTCCTCTTCGAGGAATTTCAAAAACCGCTTGGTGATGACCGTGTTCAACTTCCGCACCAAGGCGCTGTCCTGCATGGTTTCGCGCGAGATGTTGAGCGGCAGGTCCTCACTGTCGATCACTCCCTTGAGAAATCGCAGCCACTCGGGCAGCAAGTCCTTGGGATGGGAATCGATCAGGATTTTCCGGCAGTGAAGAGCCACGCCGGGATCGATGCGGCCAAGGCCCTGAATTTCCGGGCTGTTTTGCGGCACGAAGAGCAGGGCGTTAAGCGCGAGGGGGGCATCCGCGTTGAAATGGAGCCGGTAGCGGGGCTCGTCGCTGGTGTTGGCCGCGAATTTGTAGAACTCGGTGTATTCCTCTTCCTTGATTTCGTTTTTGCTCCGCAACCAGAGGGCCTGCATTTTGTTGGTCTGTTCCCCGTCGAGATGGATGGGAAACTGCACGAAGCGGGAATAGCGCTCGAGAATTTGTTTCACCCGCCAGTTTTTGGCGAATTCCTTGTGCTCCTCTTGCAGCTCGATGATGATTTTGCAGCCGCGGCGCTGCCCCTCGACCTCCTCGATTTCGTAATGCCCTTTCCCCTCACTGCTCCAGCAGTAGCCCTTCCCTTCCGGATGCCAGGTGCGGGTGAACACGCGCACGCGCTTGGCCACCATGAAGGCGCTGTAGAAACCGACCCCGAAACGCCCGATCAGGTTGGCGTTGTTTTGGCCGGACTCGCCGAGCGCCTTGAGAAACGCCTTCGACCCGGAGTGGGCGATGGTGCCGAGGTTTTCCACCAACTCCTCCCGCGTCATGCCGATGCCAAAATCCTGAATCGTGAGGGTTCCGGCGTTTTCGTCGCAGGTGATGTTGATTTCCAGGTTCAGGTTGTCGTCGAAAATCTTTTTCTCGGTGATCTGAACGTGGCGAAGTTTTTCCAACGCGTCGGAGGCATTGGAAACCAGCTCCCGCACAAAAATTTCGCGGTCGGTGTAGAGCGAATTGATGACGATGTCCAGCAGTTGCTGAACCTCGGCTTGGAAGGAAAACGAATTGGATTCGGATGTCGTGGACATGACTGTGCTAATGTTGTGAAAAACCGAAAAGTCTAACCGCCTTCCCCGGGCCGTGGCAAGTCCCGGCAACCCGCCGCCGTCGTTTTTTCGGAGGTTGTGAAATCAGGTCCCGCCCCGGGTGGGGCCGGCCCGCCAACCGCCGCGCGGTGGATGCGTTCAATCAGCGAGGTGGTGCTGAATCCTGCTAAAAACGGCAGAAACCGGATTTCGGCCCCGCACTCCCGCAACGCTTCCAATTCCCCGGGGTTGAGCGTCTCCAGAGTGTAGTCTCCGGCTTTCACATACACGTCGGGAGCGAGGGCGTGGATTTCGGGAGTCAGGCGTTCTCCATCAAACAGGAAGACCCCGTCCACCCAGGCGAGGGCGGCCAGGGCGAAGGCGCGTTCCTCCTGGGATTGCACCGGACGCAACGGGCCTTTCAGTTTTTTCACGCTCTCGTCGGCATTGATGCCAACCCAAAGCGCCCCCCCCCGGGCGCGGGCGTCCCGCAAAAAAGCGAGATGGCCGGTGTGCAACAGGTCGAAACAACCGTTGGTCAACACCAACCGCACCCCTTGTCGGCGCAACCCGGCCCGCCGCTCCACCGCTTGGTCGAGCGTCATCAGTTTGGGGTTGTCGAGTTCCGGAACCATGGCGCGGCGGTGGAAGAAAAAATGGCCGCTTACTCGAAAAACTTTTTGGCTTTTTCGAAGAAGCTGTTGCCGGCCGGGTGATGCCCGTCGCCGCAGGAGATGGCGAAATCCTCCAGCTTTTTGCGCTGATCGGAGTTCAGGGAAGTCGGCACCTCCACGTGCGCCTTCACCAAATGGTCCCCATAGCCGCCGCCCCGCAGGTGCGGCATCCCCTTGCCGCGCAACCGAAAGGTGGTGCCGGACTGGGTGCCGGCCGGTATTTTCAGGCTGGCGCGCCCGCTCAACGTTGGAACGTCAATGCTGCCCCCGAGGGCGGCCAAGGTAAACTTAATCGGGATTTCACAGAACAGGTCGTCGCCGTGACGCTCGAAAATCTCGTGCTCCTTAACGTGGATGATGACGTAAAGATCACCCGGCTGGCCGCCGGCCCCGCCCGTTTCGCCGCCGCCGCTGGAGCGGAGGCGCGACCCGGTGTCCACACCGGCCGGCACGCGCACTTTCAACTTGCTGGTGGTGACCATGCGCCCGTCCCCCTTGCAGGCTTTGCAGGGGCTGTCGATGCGGGTGCCCGCGCCGTGGCAGGAAGGGCAGGTTTGCCGGATACTGAAAAACCCTCGGGAAGAGGTCACCTGCCCGTGACCGCCGCAAGTCTGGCAGCGTACCGGGGAGGAGCCCGGTTCAGCCCCGGAACCGTTGCACTTGTCGCAATGGACGTGTCGGCGATAATTAATCTCCTTTTCCACCCCGGAAGCCGCTTCGGCCAAGGTGATCTCCATATCGTAGCGAAGGTCGTTGCCCCGGCGGGGACCGGCGGCGCCACCGCCGCCGCCGCTGAACACTTCCCGGAAGATGTCAAACGGGTCGTGAAACCCGCCACCCCCTCCTCCGCCGCCGGCCCCGGCCCCGGCGCCCTGGAAGGCGGCATGGCCGTAACGGTCGTAGGCGGCCCGTTTCTCGGGATCCTTCAACACCTCGTAGGCTTCGGAGACTTTCTTAAACTTCTCCTCTGCCTTTTTGTTGCCGGGATTTTTGTCCGGGTGAAATTTCACGGCCATCTTGCGGTAGGCTTTTTTCACATCCTCCGCCGAGGCTCCGCGCTCCACGCCGAGCAATTCGTAGTAATCTTCTTTCGCCATGGATCAGGCTTGTTCGTCTTCCGATGCGGAGGATTCCGGCGCATTTCCAGCGGGCCCGCTGGAAACCACCACGGTGGCGGGTCGAATCAAGCGGCCGTTCAACAAATACCCGCGGCGCACGACGTGGGAGACATGCCCTTCCGCCACCGTGTCATCGGGTTGGGAGGAAACGCTTTCATGGCGGTGCGGATCAAAGTCCTCACCCGCCGGATCCACTTCCTCGACCCCCTGGCGGCTGAGAATGGCCCGGATTTGCTCGGCCACCATGCGGAATCCCGCGGTAACGTTGGCCGCCTCGGGATGATTCTCCGCCGTTTGCAGGCCAATGGCCAGGTTATCGAGCACCGGCAGGAACTCCTCCACGAAAGAAGTCACCGCGAATTGACGCAACTCCTCCTTTTCACGGGCCATGCGGCGGCGATAGTTCTCGAAATCGGCTGAAAGCCGCAAATACTTTTCGAGGTTTTGCCGACTCTCCTGGAGGGCCGCCTCCAACGCGGCGGCGGGATCATCCTCCGGATTTTGCTGCGGGGCGCTTGCCTCCGGCGCGGATTCCTTCCGTAACCCCTCTCCGGGAGCGCCCTCCCCGCCGGTTCCGGCGTTTTCGGAAGCGGGTTCGGGATTATCCCCGGCGGCGCCCGGTTTCGGTTCTTCGTCGGTTAAAGGCTGATTCTGTTTCATATTCGAATCTGACATGGAAAACCGCACAGTATAACACATAGCTCCCCCCTCCATGCAAGGAAGGTTTTTTTGCGAACGCTTCACCGGTTCATTGCCAATGGACGGCTCCGGGAGACTGAATGCGGATTATGGACCGGCGGGCGTGATGGCTGGCCGGAGATTCCGGGCTTGCGCGGCTTTTCCAAACTGCCGGCCGGAGGTCTGGCAGCTACGGTGTGACGAACAACAGCTGCCAGACCTCCGTTCGGCACAACGGATTGACACCCGGTGGAATTCGCCGCCATAAACAGCGGACATGAAAATTCGTTTTCTTCCATTGGCTCTCCTCGCCCTGGCACCAGTCCAGCCCCTTCATGCCACCGCGCCGGCCGAACGGTGGGAACCGGCTATATCCGCTTTCGAGGAAGCCGACCGGGAAACCTTCCCCCCGCAATTCGGCGTGCTCTTCATCGGCAGCTCCAGCATCCGGGGGTGGCGCTCCCTGGAACGGGATTTCCCCAAACACGATGTGATCAACCGCGGTTTTGGCGGGTCCTGGGTTTCCGACTGCACTTACTTCCTCGATCGGATTGTGATCCCGTATTTCCCGAAGGTGATCGTCTTTTACGCGGGGGAAAACGATATCAACGGCAAAACCCCTCCCGAGGTGGTAAGCGCGAACTTCCAGGAATTCGTCCGGCAAACCCGCGCCCTGCTGGACGACACCCACATCGCCTTCATTTCCATGAAACCAAGCCCCCGCCGGTGGCACTTGGCGGAGGAGAAGCGGAAAGGCAACGCCCTCATCCGGGCGTTTACCGAAACGGACCCAAAGCTTTCCTACATCGACGTGTTTGACGCCATGCTCGGACCGGACGGGACGCCGCGGGAAGAATTGTTTGTCGGCGACGAACTGCACATGAACGAGGCCGGGTACGAGTTGTGGACGGAGATCGTGGGCAACCACCTGCGGGAAATCGGCGCACCCGTGAAACGGGAACCCTGCTGCCCTTGACAGCCGACAGCGCCAATCCACCCGCGAGCGCTGATTTCCGCGCCGGAGCCTCCGCATGGAGATTGACGCCATCGGGTTTTTAACCACAACACGAATCCCATGAACACACCGGTGAAAGCGGCCCTTGGCCTCCAATTGTATTCGGTCCGCGACGACTGCCGCGACCGCGGCCTCCCCGCCGTTCTGCGCGAGGTGGCGGCGATGGGTTATGAAGGCGTGGAATTCGCCGGCTTTTACGACACCCCGGCCGGCGAACTGCGCAAGATGCTGGACGATATCGGCCTGCGCTGCTGCGGCTCCCACACCCCGTTGGCCAAACTGCTGGAGCCCGACTTCGAAGCCACCGCCGACTACAATGAAACGTTGGGCAACCGGTTTCTCATCGTGCCGGGGTTGTTGGAAGAATACCGGGCCTCCGCCGACGCCTGGCGGAAAACCGCCGAACTCTTCAACGAACTCGCCGCCAAGCTCGCCTCCCGCGGCATGGTGACCGGCTATCACAATCACACCATCGAATTCACCCCGATGGACGGCGTGGTGCCTTGGGACCTCTTTTTTGACCACACCCGGCCCGAGGTGGTCATGCAAATCGACACCGGCAACGCCATCGCCGGCGGCGCCGATCCGCTCCCCTATCTCATCCGCTACCCCGGGCGGGCGGTGACCCTGCACCTCAAGGAACATTCCGCCGATAAAACCGCCCTCATCGGCGAAGGGGACACCGACTGGAAGGAGGTGCTCCGCCTTTCCAGAGAACACGGCGGCACCGAGTGGAACATCGTCGAGCAGGAAACGCACAAGCACCCGCCCATGGAATGCGCGCGGATTTGCTTGGAAAACCTGCGCGCCCTCGGTTATTGACCCAACTCCTTTTTGACCATCTCTTCCCATCCATGAGCACACTTCGCATTGGCATGATCGGGGCCGGCCGCATCGCCGCCCACAATTGCAATTCCATCAACGCCCATCCCGACGCGCGGGTGGTCGCGGTGGCCGATTCCAGCCGGGAACGCGGGGAGGCCCTGCAAAACGAATTCGCCATCGAAAGCGTTCACACCAACGCCGACGACCTGCTGGCCGACGATTCCATCGATGCCGTCAGCATCGCCGTGCCCAACGCCTTTCACGCGCCCCTGGCCATCGCCGCTCTTCGGGCGGGCAAACATGTCATGCTGGACAAGCCGTTTACCACCAATTACCCGGAAGCGGTGCAAGTGGCGGAGGTGGCCCGCGAAACCGGCCTGACGTTCATGGTCAGCATGAACATGCGCTTCCGCAAGGAAACCCAAACGGTCAAGGCGATGATCGGGCGCGGCGATTTGGGCGACATCTACCACGCCAAAGCCTACTGGCTTCGCCGCAGCGGCATTCCGCGCCTCGGCACTTGGTTTGGCAGCAAGAAACTGGCCGGGGGCGGAGGGCTGCTCGACATCGGCGTCCACCTGCTCGATCTCGCCCTCTACCTGATGGATAATTTCGAGATTGAATCGGTCAGCGGCATCACCCACCGCACCTTTGGCCACCGCGGCCTCGGCGAAGGAGGCTGGGGCCTGTCGGACCGCTCGGAAAACGTGTTTGACGTGGAGGATTTCGCCGGAGCCCTGATCCGTCTGAAAAACGGGACCACCCTGAATTTGGAAGTGGCGTGGGCGATGCACCAGCCGGAGGATAAAGGGCGCAACAACGTCGAGATTTTCGGCTCCGAAGCCGCCCTGACCGCTTTCGATGCCAAGCTCTGCCGGTTCGGCCCGGAAGGCGGGGAGTATCAAGTCACCACTCCGGAACCGATCGAAACGCCCCACGCCACCGAAAACCGGTTTCTAAACTGGATCGACGTGATCCTCGGAAAGGCGGAACCGGTTTGCACCCTCCCCCAGGCACTGGCGGTTCAGCGGACGCTGAACGCCATCTACCGGTCGGCGGAAACAGGGCGCGAAGTGACGCTGGCGGAAATTGCCGACGAAGCAACCGAAGCGGCCGCCGCCGGTTGAGCCGGCGCGGGGGCGTCAAGAATTAACCGATTCAGCCTCGACCGGGTTTTCGACCCCGTCGAGCTTGGCCGGATCGCAGCCCAGAATGCGGGCCGCTTTTTCCCGGTCGCCGCCCGCCGCGTTGAGCACGATGCGGATGTAGCGGCGCTCCTGCCGGGCGAGGTGCTCCTCCAACGTTGGCCACCCTTCCATACTGGTCACTTTGCGGGGCAACCCGGCGGGGTCGATCACCCTGTTTTCAGTGGAGGAAGCGACACTGGTTACGATCTGCTGCAGTTCCAGCACGTTCCCCGGCCAAGGGTAGGCCCGCATGGCCTCCAAGGCCGCGGGGGAGAATTCAATCTGCGCGCTCTCGAACCGTGGATTTTTGGCCTTGGCCAGAAAAAACCGGATTAATTCGGGCAGGTCCTCCAACCGTTCCCGCAACGGAACGACATGAATCGGCAGGGTCGCGATGCGGTAAAACAGCTCGTCGTCAAACAATCCTTCCTCCATCCGGGCTTCCAAGTCGTCGGCGGAGGTGCAAATGATGCGCGTGTCGCTGACACAGCGTTTGATGACCGCAACCAGCCCCTCCTGCGCCGCGGGACCGAGCGTCTCAATGTTTTGGAGACAAAGGGTTCCCCCGCGCGACCGCGCGATCCACTCGCCGGGAGCGCCGTTTTCCCCCAGCAGGGAAACGCGCAGGGCGTCCTCGCCGACCTGGGCGCAATCGACCAAAATGAACGGCTTGTCCTTTCCGCTCTGCCCGGCGTGCACGATTTCGGCAATGCTCCGCCGCCCGGTGCCGGTTTCGCCCAGCAGGAGAATGGGGGTGTGCACGTGGATCAACTTCCGCACCTGCTGCACGAGCCGCCGGTTGGCCTCGCCGCGGCCGACCAGCCGGGAATCGATGTCGAGGGATATTTCCTCCTCCGCGGCGCCGCCGCGGGCTTGGCCTTTGGCTCTCGCCCGAAACTCCACCGCCCGTTTCAAGGTTTTGAGCAGCTCGTCGATTTTAAACGGCTTTTGAATGTAATCGAACGCACCGTGCTTGAGCGCCTTGATGGCGGTCTCGGTGCTTGCGTAGCCGGTCATCATGATCGCTACGCAGTCCGGGTCGTATTGCTTGAGATGCCGCAGTAGTTCGATGCCGTCCATCGGCGTCATGGAAATATCGGCCAGCACCACCTCGAATTCACCGCTTTTGTATTGCTCGAGGGCGCTGTTTCCATCCTCGGCAAAGGCCATGGAGAAGCCCGTGGGTTGAATCACCGCGGCGAGCATTTCATGAATCGCGGTCAGGTCGTCTACTATGAGAATGGAAGGCATGAACGGAAGGCTTACCCTAAAAGAATGACGCGTCGTGGCAAGTAGAAGATGGAAAGGTAAAAACCCCGGTTACGGACCGGCCTGTTGAACGGCGCCCTTCATGGCAAAACGACCCCCCGGCGCAAGCGCCGGAGGGTCGTGTCAATTGTTGCCGTGGCGGGTTGGCCAACCGGAGACCGCTTCAGCGGTTGGTGGCCTCGTCGAGCAAGTCGCCGAGTTTCATCAGATCCTCGCCGTCCTTGATCGAATCATACACCGCCGCTTCGGCCGCCAACTCCTCGGAGCTGTAGTTGGCCGCCTTGATGCTGAGCCCGATGCGGCGCTCGTCTCGGTCGATTTTGATCACGCGGGCGGTCACATCCTGACCGGGCTTCAGGTGGTCCTTCACCTTCTCCACGTGCTCTTCGGAGATTTGGCTGATGTGCACCAAGCCGTCCACGTTCTCCTTCAATTCCACGAAGGCGCCGTAGTTGGTGATTTTGGAGACCTTGCCGGTCACCACGTCGCCAATCTTGAAGTGGTCCTGGATGGATTCCCACGGGTCGGTGGCCAGTTGCTTCATGCCGAGGGAAATCCGCTGCTGGCTCGGATCCACGTCGAGCACGATGGCTTCGATTTCGTCGCCCTTCTTGAGCACCTCGCTCGGGTGGTTGACCTTGCGGGTCCAGGACATGTCGGAAACGTGCACCATGCCGTCGATTCCCTCCTCCAATTCGATGAAGGCGCCGTAGCTGGTGATGTTGCGAACCTTGCCGCGAACGCGGGCGCCAACCCGGTAATTGTGTTGAACCATGTCCCACGGATTCGGATCGAGCTGCCGCACGCCGAGGGAGATTTTTTGGTCGTCCTTCTGAATCCCCAGCACCACGGCGTCGATTTCGTCGCCGACCTTGAGCACTTCGCCCGGTTTGCTGATGCGTTTTGTCCAGGAAAGCTCGGTGACGTGGACCAGGCCTTCGACCCCTTCCTCGATCTCCACGAACGCGCCGTAGGGAACCAGGTTGACCACGCGCCCGTGAACCTTGGCGCCGACCGGGAACCGCTGTTCGATGCTGTCCCAGGGATTCTTGGTGAGCTGCTTGAGGCCGAGGGAAACCCGCTCTTTGTCGCGGTCCACCTCGATGATCATGATCTCGATTTCCTCGCCCTGTTTCACCATCTGGCTCGGGTGCGAGATGCGGCCCCAGCTCATGTCGGTGATGTGGAGGAGGCCGTCGAGGCCGTCGAGGTCGATGAAAGCACCGTAATCGGTGATGTTCTTCACCACGCCCTTGCGGACCTGACCCGGAGAAATGCTGTCGAGCAGCTCGCGGCGCTTGCTCTGGCGTTGCTCTTCAATCAGCTCGCGGCGGGAAATGACGATGTTTTTCCGGTCCAGATTGATTTTGAGGACCTTGAAATCGTAGGTTTGGCCGATGTATTGATCGAGATTCTTGGGGGGCTGGACATCCACCTGGGAAGCCGGCAAAAAGGCGTCCACCCCGATGTTCACGATCAAGCCGCCTTTGACCTTGGCCTTGATGCGGCCGGAAACAATCGCTCCCTCCTCGCAACGGGTGATGATGCTCTCCCAGTTTTTCTTTTGCTCGGCCTTTTCAAAGGAGAGCACGGGATTGCCGTTGATGTCTTCCAGCTTATCGACGTAAACATCGATCTGCGAACCCGCCTGCAATTCGCCCAGATCAATGAATTCGTTGCCCGCGATGATTCCTTCGGATTTGGCCCCGATGTCAACGACGACTTCGTTCTGCCGGATTTCGGTGATGGTGCCGGGAACAATCGCTCCCTGTTTGAGGTTGTCGAATGTGCTCTCGGCGAGCAATTCTTCCATTATGCTGCTGCTCATTAGAAGTTTGCCGTCACAGTCCCCGGTCGGTTTCCGGGAAACCGGGAATGGGCGGCGCGGCCCGCGGGCCGGTGGTGTTGGAATGGTTTTTATTGAAAAAGGACCGGAGACGGAAACCCGCGGCTCCCCGGCCAAAGCTTGCATGCCGCGAAAAGAGTTCCAACGTTGACAGGAACCGCGCCCGGCTCAAGCGCAAAAGCGGGGGAGCGGAAAAATATTTTCGCCCTCTCCCACCGGCCCCGCAACCCGAAGTGCGGGGGGATCTTTTGCCTATTTGGCGGAGGGCTTGAGGCGGGCGGCCAAATCGCCCGGCACCGGCACCACCCGGCGTTCCTCCATGGCTTGATCGGCGAGGTAGCAGAGGAGGTGGCCTTTGATGGAATCCTCCAGCGTGGTGGACGAAAGCGAGGCCATTTCTCCGCGCACCACCCGCACGAAATCACCCACCAGGCGCAGGTCGCCGCCACCGTGGCCGCCAAAGGCCCCGTGCATGTCACCGGTTACCGACAAATCGACCAATTCCTCGTCGAAATCCTTCCCGGGAGCGGCTTTGATGGTGCGGACGGTGAATTTGCTGTCCTCCAAACACCCCAGAATCTCCCCCCGGGTGCCGATGATGTGCAGGGACCGCGAGCTTTTGGCGGAGCCGCCGATCATGTTGTGGGTGGCGGTGCTCCCGTCCGCGAATTCCACCACCACCGACTGGCGGTCCACCACGTCGTTGTCATGGTGAAACACGCACCGGCCGTAGGGATTGTCCTTTTGCCGCAGATGCGCTTCTTTTTCCTCCAGCGTCGGGTTGTCCTTCCCCTCCAAACCCGCCCACACGTAGAAGGCCCAGCGGTCGGGATTGTCCAGATAATGTTTGCGGGCGGAGTAAAGACAGGCCGATTCGACGTCGGCGGGGCAATCGATCAGACAATGCTTGCCGGCTCCCTCTGGCGCCCCCTCGGGCCGGAAAAACGAACGGCTGCCAAAACTGGCCACGGAAACCGGGTCCACCCCGCCCCGCATCCACGCGATCAAATCCAAATCATGGCAGCACTTGCTCAACAACATGCTCGCATGGCACCGGGCCTTGCTGCCGTGTTTGCCCCGCACGAAACTGATCGCGACATGGTGAAAGGAAACATGCTCGGTGGTTTGGATGTTGATAATGTTGCCGACCGCCCCTTCCGCCAGTTTCCGGCGGATCGCGGCGTAAAAGGGAGCATACCGCAACACATGGCAAATCATAACCTTGCGGTCAAACCGGCGGGCGGCTTCGACCAATTTCCACATTTCATCCTGATGGGTCGCGAACGGCTTTTCCAGCAACAGGTCGTAGCCGGCCTCCAAAACCGGCAGGGAGGTCTCCACATGCTGGTGGTCCATGGTCCCGTTGATGACCGCGTCGCCCAGTTTCGGCGCGGCGGCCAGGGCTTCGGCCGACTCAAAGCAGTTTGCCGCCGGGATGTTGAACTTTTCAGCGGTTTGCCGCCGGCGCAGTTCGACCGGGTCCGCCACCCCGGTGATTTGCAACTCCTCCGGATGCTTCAAGGCATACGAGGCGTAAACGAGTGCCCGGTGTCCGGCACCGACGATGACCGCGCGAATGGGTTCTTTCATAACGCCATCCATAACGGGGAATGCTTGCCATGGGTAGCAAAAAGGAAAAACTGGTCAACAAACCGGGCCACCCCGACGCAGGGGGCCGGGGGGCCGGGGTTGGCCGCCGCCATGCTTGAACTTCCACAAAGACATTCCCTCGTCAACCAGACCGCCGCCGCCCTGCGCAAGGGCATCCGCGGCGGGGAATGGCAGTCGGTGCTTCCCGGCGAGCGCACCTTGGCCGCCAAACTCCAGGTAAGCCGTCCGACCGTGCGCGCCGCCATCGCGCTGCTGGAACGGGAGGGTTTGCTTAAAGGGCAACGCGGCATCGGGCGGCGCATCCAGGCCGAACCGGTCGAGCCCGCGCCGGTCCCGCGCGACCGGGTCGGTGTGATCACGTCGAAACCGATTCACCAGATGCCCCCGGTCACCTTGTTTTATCTCAACGAGCTGCGCAACCATCTCCAGGAGGCCGGATTCCGCTTGGAGATTTTCGCCGATCCGGCTCTGGAAGAAGCCAAACCGGAGCGCGCGTTGGATAAAATCACCCGCCAGCCGGACGTGGCCTGCTGGATCTTGTCCGCCCCCACCGCCGCCGCGCAGACCTGGTGCGCCGAACGCGCCCTCCCGGTGCTGGTGGCCGGCACGGTGGAAACCGGCCTCCCGCTGCCATTCATCGATTTGGATTACCAAGCCGTTTGCCGACACGCGGCGGGGGTTTTGCTGCGTCACGGCCACCGCCGCATCGCCTTGTTTCTGGCGGGAGCCCATTTGGCGGCCAGTCGGCTCAGCCTGGAAGGGTTGCGGGCCGGCGTCGAAATCGGCAGCCGGGACGACGCCGCCGTCGTTCTGGTGGAACACGACGGCACGCCCCGCGGCATCTGCCAAAAACTCGACCAATTGCTCGCCCGTGCCGAACCGCCCACCGCGCTGGTGGTGAGCCGCCCGTTGCACGTCCTGACCACTCTCACCCACCTTGCCCGGCGGGGGGTTGGCGTGCCGGGAAACCTCTCGATCATTTCGCGCGACAACGACAGCTGGCTCGATTACCTGACCCCGCCGGTTTCGCGCTACACCTTCCGCAGGCGGGCCTTCGCCGAACGGCTTTCCCGCCTCGCCGTCCAACTGGCGGTGGACGGAAGCATCCCCCCCGCCCCCCATTGGCACATGCCCGATTACGACCCCGGCGAAACGGCGGGCCCTGTCCCGGCCCGCTGAAACACCCCACAGGAGCAACCGCAACGGTTCTCACCTTGGAGTTCCAGAAACGGAAATTCTGGGCCAAATACTCGCCGCGGAAATCGTTCCAAATTATGGCTTGGTTGTTTATCCAAAATGGAACCGCTCCGGGTAAGCGGTTAGCGTAAACGTTTCCGTGGTGAAACAAGATGTTGAACCCGCTCGGTTTTTTCTCAATGGTGCTTGTTTATTGCGGTAACGGGCATGGGAAACTCCGCCGGTGCGGAGCCCGGGTTGCGGCGGTCGCCGGTGGCGAACGCCGTTTTTCCATGCGGACTTTTCCATCGCGATTGACTGATAATGAACGCGGTTTGGGCCATCTTTTTTTCAGCCATACTCGGCGCCACTTTCACCGCCATCCTCATTTCCATTTTGACCATCCGCAACCGGCGGCTGGATAAAGAGAAATCCAAGGCCACCCTCTTCTACGCCAGTCGCGAGGCCGAAATCGCCGCCCGCGAAATCAAAAGCAAGGCCGAGGTCGAAATCGAACGCAGCCGAACCGAGCTAAAGCGCGACGAAGACCGCGCCAAAATGGAGCTCGAAAACAGCCGCCGCGATTTGCAACGCGAGCGCCATGAGTTGGAGACCATCCGCCGACAGTTGGACGAACAACGGCAAAAGCATGAACAGGATGTCCTCTCCCTGAAAGAATCGCGCCAGTCCCTCGGCAACCAGATCCGCCACTACCGGCGGAAACTGCGGGAGATCGCCGGGATCACCCAGGAAGAAGGGCGCAAATTTCTTCTGGAGGAAGTGGAGCACGAATGCCAAGGCGAAATCCGGGCCAAACGCCGGGCGCTGTTGGAAAAAGGGGACAAGGAGGTGCAGCAGGAGGCCCGCAAAACCTTGCTCACCGTCATGCAACGGCTGGCCAGCCAACCTCACGGCGACGCGCTTTCGGCGGTGGTCGATCTGCCCAACGATGAAATGAAGGGCCGCATCATCGGCAAGGAGGGGCGCAACATCAAAAGCTTTGAAGCTTTGTCCGGCACTACCTTGCTGATTGATGAATCCCCGCAGACCCTCTTGATCTCCTGCTTTGATCCGGTGCGCCGGGAAATCGCCAAGATCGCCATGATCAATTTGATCGAGGACGGCCGCATCCATCCGGCCAGCATCGAGGAATTCCTGCAAAAAGCGCAGGAACAGGTCATGGCCGAGGTCAGTTCCTACGGCGGGGAGGCGGTGGACAAACTAAAAATCACCGGGGTGCATCCGGACATCCTCAGCCTGCTCGGAAAACTCCGTTACCGTTTCTCCCTCAACCAAAACGTGCTCGATCATTCCGTCGAGGTCGCCTTTCTCTGTTCGATGATCGCCTCGGAAATCGGGCTCGACCCGAATGTGGCCAAGCGGGCGGGTCTCTACCATGACATCGGCAAGGCGGTGGACCACGAATACGAGGGCAGCCACGCCACCATTGGGGCGGATGTGTTGCGCCGCCGCGGCGAGCCGGGCGCCATCGTCAACGCGGTCGCCGCCCACCACGAGGAAGTTCCCGCCGAAAGTCTCTACGCCCCGGTGGTCATCATCGCGGACACCCTCTCGGCGGTGCGCCCGGGAGCGCGCATCGAATCCCACGGCAACTACCTGCAACGGCTGGAACGGCTGGAGGCCCTCGCCGTCGAGTTGCCGGGGGTGCTGGAAGCCTACGCCATCCAGGCCGGGCGCGAAATCCGGGTCATCGTCTCCCCCGAGAAAGTTGGGGATGAGGACGCCCAGCAACTGGCCCGCACGTTGCGCCGCAAAATCGAAGAAGAGCTGCAATCCCCGAGCGTGATCAAAATCACCGTCATCCGCGAACAACGCTTCATCGAAACGGCAAAATAACCCTCCCCGCTCCCCTCACCCTGCTGCTCCCGGCTCCCCGCTCCTTGCTCCTTGCTCCTTGCTCCTTGCTCCTTGCTCCTT
>PXDN01000279.1 GCA_003566375.1 Opitutia bacterium | reverse complement strand
TGGTGTTGCGCGAAAATATTGACCAACGAATGATTGAAACGACGGTTGCGGATCGCAATGGAGGGGTGGGTCTCGCTCAAACGGTTGGTCTGGTGGCGAAAGCCGCCTCCCCAAATGGTTTCCTGCTCGTCCGACCATTCAAGGTGGTTTTGGAGGGAAACATCCCAGGTGTTGACCGTTGCCTGAAGGCGGTCGCGCTCATCGCGGTGAATTTGGTCGAAGTAAAGTTGGGCTTCCCAGCGGGATCCGTTGCCAACCTCCCGGCTGACGCGGGCCAGGGTGTGGGCGTTGCGCGCGTCCGAATCTCCCGCGTTGAGATCAAGGAAAGTGGCGCCGGTTTGCCATACGACGTGGGTGTCCGGGTCGGGATGCCGGTCGAGCCGGAATCCGTGCGAAGCGCCGCTCCAGCGGTCTCCGGCATCGCTTCCGTCGGGCCGGAGGTAGTTTCCCCGGGCATGGTAATCACTGTAAACCCGAAACCAGGTGTCCTCCCCCCATTGCCCGCCGTGGCGGACGCTGGTCATCATCCGTTCCACATCACCCGCGCCGCCGGTGATCAAGGTGCCTTGGGTGTCGCGGGCGCTTTTGGTCACGATGTTGATGACGCCGTTGGTGGAATTGGCCCCCCACAAGGTGCCGCCCGGACCGCGAATCACTTCGATCCGGTCGATGTCTTCAATAACCAGCTGCTGCAAATCCCAGTGAACCCCGCCAAACAGCGGGGAATAAACCGCGCGCCCGTCCACCATCACCAACAGCTTGTTGGCGTAAACCCCGTTGAACCCCCGCGAGGAAATCGCCCATTCGTTGGAGTTGACCGAGGCGACGCTCAGGCCCGGAACCAGCCGCAGAGCTTCCGGCACCGAGGTGAATCCGGAACGGATGATCTCCTCCCCGCTCACCACCACGGCGGCCGCCATGGCATCCCGCAGCGGTTCCTCCCGTTTGGAAACCGAGGTGACCTGAATGGTCCCCAGTTCTTCCAAGGAGAGCCCCGTAAACCGGGCGAGGTGAACCTCGGCCGCGGCTGAAATCACTCCAAAAAACAGGATCACCAGGGGGAGGAGGAATCCAAGATGGCGGGTAACGGGGGCAGGCGAAAGAAATTCGGGCGGAAAATCGACCGGAACGCGGGGCGGGTTATGACCCGCAAAATGGCCTGGAGTTGGATGGTTTTGCACTTGGTTTGGTTTTCATACGGTTCCTGCTGTGACGCGGGTAATCTACAGCCCAATACGGGCTTTGAATATGAGGTATTTACCCGTTTTCCCGGGCTTTTATGCCGGGAAAGGGGGCCGAAAAGTTGTTCCTCCTTTTGAGTCGCAGGGGAAAAGTTGAAAAGGGCCAAATCGGTTGGGGCATCAGCGGATGCCTTCGGGGCGGTCTTTTAACGTTCTCAATTGAATGAAATGGATACCTTCGGGGGTGATGCTCAGGTCGAGATGCCACGCGTCGGCCGGCAGCCAGTCGCCCGTTTTATCGGGCCATTCAACCGCGAGGCAATGGGGCGTGCGGAGAAATTCCTCAATCATCAGTTCTTCCACCGCGCCGGGCGAATCCAGCCGGTAGGCGTCCAAATGAACCAGTTGCCGCGCGCCTTCATAAATGGAAAACAACGTGAAGGTCGGACTGGTGACGGTTTCGGTGATGCCCCAGGCTTTGGCCAGCCCTTTGACAAACACCGTTTTGCCAGCCCCCAAATCGCCGTGCAGGGCCAGGGTTACGTCCGGAGGCAGCACCCGCGCCAGTTCGGCGGCGGCGGCCATGGTCTCCTCGGGGGAACGGGTGGCCAATCCCTCCCGGAGTTTAGCGCAGATGTTCATAGCCTTGAAATAATTCACCGGTTACCGCCTGTCCGTCCCGCGTCCAGATCACCGGGGGGGTGCCGTCCAGCCTTTCCCGCACGCGCCCGATGATGGTGAACGGAAGGGCAAACCCCGCCGCTTTCCAGCGTTCGGCGAATGCTTTGGGGTCGGCCGCGCTTTTGAGAATCACCAACAGCTCGTAGTCCTCGCCGTCGCACAGGGCGTGGTGCAAAGCGGAACGTCCCGAGGCTTCCGCCATGGTTGCGGCGTCTGGGGAAACGGGAATGGTTTCGGTATCCACGCGGGCTTGCCACTGTGGCGAGAGCATGCTGGGCAAATCCTTGGCCAAACCGTCACTGACATCCATCATGGCAACGGATTCCGGCTGCCGGGCCAGCCATTGCCCCTCGGCCAAACGGGGGTCGAAGCGAAGATGCCGCCCCGCCAGACTTCCGCCCAAAGCGCCGGTCACCGCAATCCAATCACCGTTGGCGGCGCCGACCCGGGGCAGAAACCTGTTGTCCACGGTCTCCCCGAACAAGGTCAGACCGATCCCGAGCATGCCGTCGGTGGCGCAAATGTCGCCGCCGGTTACGTTCACTTTCCAGATGGCGGCTTCTCCGGCCAGCGCCCGGTGAAAACTTTCCAGCCACCTGAGTGCGGTCCGGGGCGGCAGAAAAAGGGACAAGACGGCGGCGGACGGTTTTCCGCCCATGGCGGCGATGTCGCTCAGGTTGCGACGGAGAAGTTTGGCCGCCGCTTCCTCCGGGGAGGCGCGGTCGTCAAAATGGCGCCCGTGGATCACCGGATCGGTGGTGATGAGGACCCGCTCGCCCGCCGCCGGTTGCCAAACCGCGCAGTCGTCGCCCGGCCCGGCCGGGGAGGGTGGCGCCGACGCGCCGAGCCATTCCCGGATTCTTTCGATCAAGGCGGTTTCGCCCAGGGAGGCGGCGCTGTGGTCATGGATCTCGGTGAACGGATGCATGGAGACACGCTGGCTCAAACGGCCGCCCGGAAGAGAAAAAGGGTGAAAACCGTGTTGAAATTGAACAGGGCGTGCAGGGTGATCGGCGCGATCAGGCTCCCGCTGCGTTCATAGGCAAGGGCCAGTAACATTCCCAGAATGAAGAGCGGAACAAAGGCGAACAGGTTCTGGTGCATGGCCGCAAAAAGGGCCGCGCTGCCCGCCATCGCCGCCAACGCGGGCAGTTTGCTTTTCATAAAGCGGTACAGGCATCCCCGGAAAATCAGTTCCTCCGTGACCGGCGCCACCACCACGGTCAGGAAAAACATGGCGGCGAAGGCGGCGGTGGATTCGGATTCGACCAACGCGAGAACCGTCTCCTGGCGGTCGGCGGTGATGTCCAGTTGCCGCAGCAGCAGTTTCCAGCCGTAGGTGACCACCGCGATAACCGGCATGGCCAACAGGAACGCGTAGCCCCCGGCCAGCGCGGCCCGTTCCCATTTCCGGGTTTGTCCCTTCTCTCCGGTGAGCGCGAACTGCTCGGGAAAGTTAAGCCGCAGAAAACAATAGACCGCCAGCGCCGTCAGGTGAAACGCGCTTCCCAACAGGAAAAGGTCCCAGGCCGTGGCTTCGTCCAAGCCCCGGTCTTCCATGACCATTCCGGCCACCGGTATCTGCACGGCCATGACCGCCGCCGCCAGCGCGGCCGCGCCAAGGAAAAATTCACCCGGCGGGATTGTCCAAGCGGGCAGGGGAAGCAACCGTTGCCCGCGCAGGGACGGCAGCACTTTGGTTAGGAAGTGCACGAGGCAAATCAAGCCCGCCGCCAAAATGACGAAGCCGTAAATCACGGTCGTCAAAGGTGGATCGTCAGTTGGCACGGGCGGGTTTGGACGGGGCGCGGGTGGTTTGGGAAAACCGGTTGGCTAACGCGCGAAAGGCCGCCGCGGTGGCGGGACCGGAAATCGGCGGAATCATGGTTTCGACTCCGCGGGGTTCCCCAAGCGGGCGAAATACACGCGGTCCGGGTCCACGAAGCCCCGTCCGGCGGAGGTTCCGTGAAAATATTCGGTCACGTCGCCGATGCCGTCGGTGGAGCCTTGGGAACTGCGGTAGCGCAAGCCCACCCGTTCCCCGTTGTCATCCTTGACCCAGCCGAGGAAAACCACGCTGTGGCCGCTGCGCTGCCGCCAAAACTGGCAAAAATCGCCCGGTTGGGCCTCCTCCGGCTTCACTTGGCGGCCGATGCCGAGACGGCCCACTGCCAAGGCGCATTGCTTTTCGCGGGTTTCGGGATCCTCGACCGCCCCATACCACTCTTTTTGAAAACGGCGGACCGCCTCGACGCTTTTGCCCCGCAACAAACCGGCATCCTCCGCCACTTTCATGGCGACCGCAAAGGTGAAACCGCTGCAATAGGTGCCTCCCGTTCCCTTGGCGAGGATGCGGGCGCCGTCGTGCCGGATTTCCTCCGGGGTTCCGGAACCGGTCCATTGGTTGTTGTAACCCCCGCCGTCTTTGAAAGCGCGCGCGGTTTTCAACACCAGTTCATTCAACGGCGCTGGGGAATCCGCCGAAGCCGGTTTGACCTCCGAAGCGGTTCCGGAACCCGGCGCAAGCAGGATTGCGGCCAAAAGTAGATGATGCGGTTTCATGATGGTGGGTTAAGATGAACCAAAGAAGACCCCAAACCGCAAACCGTAAGTCAAAGGAACCATCTCAAAAAAGGCTCCGGGCCCGTTTGGTTCTGAACGAGAGAGCTCCCTCCGCATTTTTTCCCCCAAGACAACCGCGCACCCACGAACCTCAATCGCCCCCCGGTCACTCCGTCAGTCACCCCGTCAACAACCCGCCAACCCTACAAGCCACCCGTCACCCAGCCGTCCCGCCACCCACTTACGCCCTACCACCACCCTACCGCCCACCCAGCCTGCCTACCGTCCCGCCACTCACCCAGCCGCCTGACAGCCCAATCTGCCGCCCTGCCACCCTGTTTTTCCCATCGCATTCTGCTCGCCACCCAGCCACCAGCAAAGCGACGTTAATTTTCGCACCTGCTAAAATTAATGTCGCTTTGCTGGTGGAGATTTGTCAGTGGCTTTGAACTCCATCCTCTGGGTTGATCCGGGAATTTAGTTAATGCTGAGCAGTGGAGAAATGGCCGGTGTTCGTTTTTCTTAACAAGTTATCCTATTTGAAATAGAACGAATTAAAAAATGTTTGGACTTGGCTTTCTTTGTTCCTAAACCGTGGCGAACCCATGGTTTTAACTTTTGCCATGGTCGTGCTAACGGTGATTCCCGTCGTCAACAAGGCGACAATAAATTTAGCACCTGCTAAAATTAATGTCGCTTTTAGGATGTCTATCGGAAGAGGTCGGGAGGAGCCACAGCCATTGGCGGTTCCGGGCAGTTGGGGTGGTTTTCGGGAGACCGCCGCCAAATGTTTGTTTTGCCGGAAAGGGTAGCCTGAGGTTGTTGGGTTGTCCGAACCTTCAGGTTTGTTTGCAGGGGGCCATGTTGCCGGTTTTTTTGCCAACCCCGCCTTCGATACAAGCCCCGCGCTTTTCCCCCGCGAAGATTCTCCCAACCGCTCGCTGAGCTTGACGGCGCGCGCGGGGCGGTGGAGGATGACCGTTTGCTCAACGAGGACTCTCCCGCCGGGTGATTTGGAACAGGTTCGCCGGGATGTTCCTCGTTTTTCTCTTTTTCGCCACTTCATGGATTTGAAGCACATCAGGAATTTTTGTATTATCGCCCACGTGGACCATGGGAAAACCACGCTGTCGGACCGTTTGCTGGAGCACACGGCCACCGTCACCCAGCGTGAGCTGAAGGCACAGCATTTGGATTCCATGGATTTGGAACGCGAGCGGGGCATCACCATCAAGTGCCATCCGGTTTCCATGATTTATCGCGACAAGGAGGGGGAAAAATATTTCCTGAACTTGATCGACACGCCCGGGCACGTGGATTTTTCCTACGAAGTTTCCCGAAGCCTGGCCGCCTGCGAGGGCGCCCTGCTGCTGATCGACGCCTCCCAGGGGGTGGAGGCGCAGACGGTGGCCAACGCCCAACTCGCTTTCAACCAAAACCTGAAGGTGATTCCGGTCATCAACAAAATCGATCTCCCCAGCGCCAATCTGGAAATGGTGACCCGGCAACTGGAGGACATCCTGGCCATTCCCGCCGAGGAGGCGATTTTGGCGAGTGGAAAATCCGGAATCGGGATCGATGAGATTTTCGAAGCGGTGGCCCACCGGCTGCCGTCTCCCCGCCTGGCCGATTATCCGGCCACCCGCGCCCTGGTGTTTGATTGCAATTTCGATACCTACAAGGGCGTGATTTGTTACGTGCGGGTTTTTTCCGGGACCATCCGGGTCGGCCAGCACATGCTGATGATGAGCGACAAGGTGAAAATGGAGGTCAAGGAGGTCGGCTTCTTTTCCCCCGCGCCGGTCAAAACCCACGAACTGGGGCCCGGAAGGGTCGGTTACGTGGTGACCAACATCAAGTCGGTGGCCGATATCAAAATCGGGGACACCATCACCGGCGCCGACAAGCCGGCCGCGGAAATGCTTCCGGGTTACAAGGAGGTCCGGCCGATGGTGTTCAGCGGAATTTACCCGATTGACACCTCCGATTACGAGAAGCTCAAGGCGAGTCTCTCGCGGTTGCGGCTCAACGACGCCTCCCTGATTTACCAGTCGGAAAGTTCGGTGGCCCTCGGATTCGGGTTCCGGTGCGGGTTTCTCGGTTTGCTGCACATGGAAATCGTGCAGGAGCGGATTCGGCGGGAATACGATGTCGATATCATCCTCACGTACCCAAGCGTGATTTACCGGGTGGTGCAGGCCGGCCAGGGGAGTATTGAAATCGACAACCCGGTGCACATGCCCGATCCCTCCCACATCGATGAAATTCTCGAGCCGACCATCCGCGCGATCATTCACACCCCGGTGGACAGCGTGGGCGACGTCCTCTCGCTGATCATGGACAAACGGGGCATTTGCGAGCACACCGAGACTCTCGACGAAACCCGTCTCATGCTGCGGTGCGTTTTGCCGCTCAACGAAATTTTGGTCGATTTTTACGACCGGCTCAAGAGCATCACCCACGGCTACGGGTCGATGGATTACGAGTTGGCCGAGTATCAGCCGAGCGATTTGGTCAAGCTCGACATTCTTGTCAACAGCGAGCCGGTGGACGCGTTTTCCTCCATTGTTCACCGTTCCAAGGCGGAGCACAAAGGACGCGCGTTGTGCGCCAAGCTGGCGGAGATCATTCCCCAGCAGTTGTTCAAAATTCCGGTCCAGGCCGCGGTGGGCGGGAAGGTGGTGGCCCGCGAGACCATCAGCGCCCTGCGCAAGGACGTCACCGCCAAATGTTACGGGGGGGACATCACCCGGAAGCGCAAACTGCTGGAAAAGCAAAAAGAAGGCAAAAAGCGGATGAAGCAAGTAGGACGGGTTTCGATTCCCCAGGAGGCGTTTGTGCAAGTATTGAGAGCGCAATGACACCGCGCCCCCGCATTCCGTTCGCGCAACCTCTCCACCGGGAACGCCGGGCGGAGGATTGGAGAGTTGCCAAAGGCGTCACCGCCGCCCAAGGTTTCGGGCGTTTTCAAATTTTCCATACCGAGGAGGTTTTGTGTTTTCCTTTTTAAGTTCCGATCGCAAAAAAGCCCGCCGCCATGCCGAAAACTGGCTGCACCTTGCCCGCAAGGTGTATCATTACCGGCGGGATTTACTGACGGGAAAGGAAGTGGCCGAATTAACCGCCGCATCCAACAAGCTTCACGAGTCCTTGAAGAGCAACGAGGACCCGTCCAAGCTGCGGATGGATTCCGAACGGATGGAGGAGGTGATCCGCAGGTATGGCGGCCCTTACTACAACCGGAGCGGTTGGCGGGAAAACACCGAGGTGTTGCTGGTCGCCGCCATTTTGGCCATCGGCATCCGCACCTATTTCGTGCAACCGTTCAAAATCCCGACCAATTCCATGTGGCCGAGTTATTACGGGATGACGCACGAAATCTTCGAGACTTCCGGGGAAGCTCCCGGGGCGGCTTCCCGCGTTTTGCGCAAGATTTTTTTGGGCGCGACCCGCCACACCGAAGCGGCTCCGGTCGATGGGGACATCCGCATCCCGGTGGTTTTGCGCGGGGAACAATACCAATTGGTCCCGCCGGTGCCGGTTACCGCCCGCCGGTTCCTGGTGCTTCCCCGGCAGGTGCTTCAATACACCCTCTACGTCGGCGACCAACCGGTTCACGTGCGGGTGCCGAATGATTTTCAGTTCGATCAAGTCATGCGCGAGACGTTTTTTCCCGACGCCCCCAGCCTGGGCGCGGGACTCGGCGAACGGTTTCGCGCCCAGGATCTGCGTCCGGTGCGGGACAACCTTTACTCAGTCGGAACCGGCCGGGATGTCCGCGCCGGGGAACCGGTGGTCAACTTCGATCTCCTCACCGGCGATCAATTGTTCGTGGACCGGTTTTCCTACCATTTCGTTCGGCCCAGGATAGGGGACGCGTTTGTTTTCCGCACCGGCAACATCGAAACGATGCGCGACCAGGATGACAAATACTACATCAAGCGTCTCGTTGGCCAGCCGGGCGACACGTTGGAAATCGACCCGCCGGTGTTACTCCGCAACGGGGAGCCGATCAGCGGGCGGCCGGTGTTTGAACGGCTGAACACCCGCGCCGAACCGTACTCCGGATACGTGAACGAGGGCCGCCTCGCCGCCGGCAGGCGGGTGACTCTCCCCGACGGCGCCTATTTCGCGCTCGGCGACAATTCTCCCAACAGCGCCGACTCCCGCTCGTTCGGTCCGGTGCCGGAACGGGAAATCGTCGGCCGGGCCTTGTTCATTTACTATCCGTTCACCCGCCGGTGGGGACCGAGCCAGTAACCGCCGCGACCGAATCGCGCCAATTGTGCCGCCGCCCGGTCACCCGTCAGCGGGCCCATGACGGGACATGGCCTGTTTCGATGCCGAAGACCAGCGGCGCCAACAACCAGACCACCGCCACCACGATCGGCACGAGGGCGATGTTGAGCAGAAGGCCGGTGCGGGCCATTTGCGGAAGGCTCACCATGCCGCTGCCAAACACGATCGCGTTGGGCGGCGTGCCGACCGGCATCATGTAGGAGCAATTGGCCGCCAGCGCCGTCGGGATCAGGAAAAGGAGGGGATTCTCGCCCAAGCTGATGGCAATGGCCGCGACCACCGGCAGAAACGTCGCCGCCGTGGCGGTGTTGCTGGTCAGTTCGGTGAGCAGGAGAATGCCGAAACAGATCAGGGCCAGCAGGAGAATCACCGGCAAGCCGCCGAGACCGGCGCTCAACGTGCCAAGCCACTCGGACAAGCCGTGGCGCTGGATGTTGGCCGCCAGGCTGAGTCCCCCGCCAAACAGAATCAACACCTCCCAGGGAAGGCCCTTGGCGGTGTCCCAATCCATGGCGAACACCCCTCGCTTCAGGTTCAGCGGTATCAGGAAAAGAATGACCGCCCCGGCAATCGCAATGGTGGTGTCGGACACCATCGGCAACCAACCGGAGATAATCGGCTGGGTGATCCAGCCGAGCGCGGTGCAGAGGAAAACCAGCGCCACCGCTTTTTCCCCGCGGGACATGCGCCCGAGTTTGCCGCGCTCTTCGGCAATCAGTTCCTCCATGCCGGCGACCTTCTCACGCGACAAACGGAACGCCACCCGGGTGAGAACCAGATAAACCAACGGCAGGGCGATCAACGTAACCGGAACGCCGATCAACATCCATTGCCCGAAACCGACCCGGATGCCGTAAACATCATCCAGGAAACCGGCCAGCAGGGCGTTGGGGGGCGTCCCGATGAGGGTTCCCATGCCCCCGGTCGTCGCTCCGTAGGCGACCGCCAGCATGAGGGCGGTGCCAAACCCGCTCCCGTCATCCCGGCGCAACAGCGCGGCCACCGAAATGGCGATAGGCAGCATCATCAGGGTGGTGGCGGTGTTGCTGACCCACATGCTGACAAACGCGGAAGCGATCAAAAACCCCGCCACCACTTGGTGGGGCCGCGTTCCCATTACGGCGATCAAATTTATCGCCAGCCGCTTGTGCAGCCCCCAGCGCTGCATGGCGAGGGCGATGACAAAGCCGCCCAAGAACAAAAAAATCAGCGGGTTGGCATAGGGCGCGGTCGTGGCGCGGATGTCGGAGAGTTGCAACAGGGGAAACAAAACCATGGGAAGCAGGGCGGTTACCGGAATGGGAATGGCCTCGCTGATCCAGAGAATGGCCATCAATCCGGCCACCCCCGCCGTGCGCCATCCCTCCACGCTCAAGCCGTTTGGCGGTTCAAACAGCAAGGTCATCAACAAAAACGCCGGGCCCAGCACCCAGCCCGACCATTGGCGGAGCCCGTAATCCCCCGGGTGTTCAATCGATTCTTTCACCGCCGCCTCCACGTCTTCCCACGGCCGGTGATGTTTGGGTTCGGGGTCGTTATCCTTCATGCGGTCGTTTTCACTTTGGGTTGGCGGTTGTTGGTCCAAGGGAATGATTTTTTTGAATGGATTGTTCGGCCATCATTTGGTTGATGCTTCAAAAGCGGGTGGAGGGGACTTCGCGCACCGAGGGATCGACGTCGAAAAAACTTTCCAAGGAAAACCCGAAGGCGGCGGCGACCAGACTGCTGGGAAACATCTGGACCCGGTTGCGGTAATCGCGCACGTTTCCGTTGAAAAAGCGGCGGGCCGCCTGGATGCGGTTTTCCGTGTTCACCAACTCGCGCTGCAGTTTGAGGAAGT
>PXDN01000333.1 GCA_003566375.1 Opitutia bacterium | reverse complement strand
GTCGTTTTTATCCAGCCGGATGTAAAACGGGAAAAGCACCCAGGAGGCGCGGTCGAAACCGAGAAGGTTGTGGGTGTTTCCGGCCACCGGGAGAAACCCGAGGTGGTTGCGGTCCTCATCCGGCGAGTTTCGGTAAAAGATAAACGGAAAGAGCCGGAAGGTGGTCTCCTCTTCCTCCCCGTGCTCCAACCGGCTGAGCGAGACCACTGTCAGCAAATCGCGGGAGACGCCCCCGGCGTCCGAGCGGCGGTTGTAGAGCGGGTAGAGAAAATGGAATTGTTCCCGTTCGCGCTCCTTGCTTTCGAACGTGATCCACAGCGGACGGACCCCCCGGATTTCGCGGCGTTCGCCATCATGGTGGAAAAATAACGGTCCCAGGCTTTGGCGGTGGTGGACGTCCGCGTCGCGGGTTTCCCGTTCCCCGGTGTAAAACGGCCAGTAATTCACCACCAGCCCGTCCGCCCGCGTTGCGAAAACGAGCGCCAGGGCCACGGCGGCGGCGAATTTGAAGAAAAGGAAAACCACGCAGTTAAGAGAATGAATTTCAACGGTAACACAACCGTTTCGAGCGAAGCACGAAGAAAAAACGAAATCGTTCTGCCGACGGGCATCTTTCGAAGACGGGTTTTACCCGATCCACAACCCTTCCCTCACGGACCGGCCAATCCGAGCGCGAGCTTGGAGGCCGCCGTGCGCCATTCCGGGATTGGTTCCCCGTTTTGCGGACGGGGAATTCGCAATGATTACTCCGTTTTCCCGCCCAGGGCCTCCACCAAAGCGAGGGTGGCATTGGCCCGGTTCAGGATGTAGAGGTGGTAACCGGGTGCCCCGGCTTTCAGCAATTCCTCGATTTGGTCGGCCGCCCATTGGACCCCCACTTTTTGCACGTCGTCAGGGGAGTCTTGGACCGCCGCCAACTTCGATTTCAAAGACTCCGGCAGGGAGGCGCCGCACATGTCGGTGAACCGCTGGATTTGCTTGTAGGAAAGGACCGGCATGATGCCCGGCAGGATCGGAATGTCGATGCCGGCCGCCCGGCACCTCTCCACAAACCGAAAATAATAGGCGTTATCGAAGAAGAGCTGGGTGGTGATGAAATCCGCCCCGGCTTCCACCTTTTCAAGGAGGTTGCGAATGTCGGTCTCCATGTCGGGCGCCTCCGGATGTTTTTCCGGGTAGCCGCCCGCTCCCAGGCAAAGATCGGGCATGGAAGAGCGCAACAACCGGATCAAATCCGACCCGTAGCGCAGGCCGTCGCGTGGCTGGAAGGAGGTTTCGCCTTTCGGCGGATCGCCCCGCAGCGACATGATGTTGCGAAAGCCGCATTCATGAAAGTGCTTGGCAACTTCCAGCACTTCGGCTTGCCCGGAACCGGCGCAGGTGAGGTGGGGCATGACTAAAAAACCCATCTCCTCGCGCAAGATGCGGGCCGCTTGGTCGGTGCGGTCGCGCGTGCTCCCCCCGGCCCCATAGGTGATGGAAACAAAATCGGGTTTGATGGAGGCGATCCGTTCCGCCGTGCGCGAAAATTGCTTCCAGCCATCGTCGTCTTTGGGCGGGAAAAACTCAACGGAGCGAAGCGGTTTGCCGCCGGTGAAAAGGTCTGTAATCGGGAGATCGGTTTTCATTAACGTATCAACGTATCAGGATATCTTGATAGGTAAAGGCAAAAGAGGGTTTGCTGAAAAATACCGCCCGCTCCGAGGACGAGGCCGCCGAGTGTGCCCCCGGAGGCGGCTCCGGGGCTTGCGGTTTTTTCTGTTAACTTCCATGAAGGCGTGATGAAATCGTTGACTCCGGATGCGAAACCGGCATTAAGTCACCGTTTTTCCGGATGCGAAACCCGCCCGCCGTTGACTAAACGCGTGTCGGCGTGATCGCCAGGCGTCCCAGTTTCATCTCACACGTTTTCCATGTCCAAACAGTCCAACCACCCACAAAACGAATCTCCGGCCCAGCCACCGGCCGATGAACGCAATATTGTCGCCGTCGGCAGTGATTACGAGGGAGCCACGTTCGAAGACCGGGTGTATCTCCTCTGGAACCAATACGGCCGGTTGGTGATCGCCGCCATCGTGGCCGTGGTTTTGTTCACCTGCGGTTGGCTCTTTATTGGCTGGTTCCAGGAGCGGCAGGAAGGGACTATTGCGGAGGCCTATCGGCAAGCCGTCGGCATGGATGACAAGCTGGCGTTTGCGGAATCCCATTCCGGCCACGTGCTCGCCGGCGTGGCGTTGCTGGAGGTGGCCCAACACCACTATGAAGAGGGAGACTTCGCCCGCGCCGCCGATTTGTTTGGCCAAGCCGCCGCTTCCCTTGGCAACGCGCCCACCGCCGGACGCGCCAAAATCGGGCGCGGCATCTCCCTGGCCCTGGCGGGTGAGACCGAAGAGGCGCTCAACCATTTGGAGGATGTCTCCGAAAGCACCGCCAATTATCAGTCCGACCGCGTGGAGGCCGCCTTCCACGCCGCCTTGCTGGCTTATGAATTGGGCCGTCACGACACCGCCCGCCGCCTGCTCGACCGGGTGAGCGAACTCGATGTCACCCAGGCCTGGGCGGGGCGCGCCATGCGCATCGAACGCCGCCTGCCGGCGGAAGAGTCGGCCGAAGAGCCGGTGGAAACGCCCTCCACCTGAATTAGTCTTGCCTGACCGGTGATCCCCGGCGTGATAGTAGGGGATGGTTAAATTGGCGCTTCTGTCTGTCAGCGACAAACGGGGTCTGGCATCGTTTGCCCGGGCTCTGGTGGAAAAACACGGCTACCGCCTGCTCTCGACCGGGGGCACGGCCCGATTGCTGGTGGAAAACGGACTGCCGGTCACCGAGGTCGGCGATCACACCGGTTCCCCGGAAATCATGGACGGGCGTGTGAAAACCCTGCATCCGAAAATCCACGGAGGGTTGCTCTGCCGCCGCGACAATGAAGAACACATGGCCCAGGCCCGCGGGCACGGCATCGACTTGATCGATTTGGTGGTGGTCAACCTGTATCCGTTTGAAGAAACCGTGGCCAGGCCGCGGGTGACGATGGAGGAGGCGATTGAAAACATCGACATTGGCGGTCCCTCCATGCTGAGAAGCGCCGCCAAAAACCACCAAAGCGTGACCGTGGTGTGCGATCCCGGTGATTACGACCGCGTCCTCGCGGCCATGGAGGCGGAAAGCGCCCTCGAACCGCTCCGCCGGGAACTGGCCCGCAAGGTTTTTCAACGGACCGCCGCCTATGACGCCGCCATCTCCGCCTGGTTGGAAAAAGAAGCCGCCTTCGAACCAACTCCCGAATCGCTTTCCGGGTTTCCCAAGACCCTGAACCTTTCCCAGGGCAAGTCCCAGGATCTCCGCTACGGGGAAAATCCCCACCAACAGGCCGCCTTGTATGGAAATTTTGGTGACTATTTCAGCCAGCTCCAAGGGAAGGAACTCAGTTACAACAACATTATCGACATCACGGCCGCCGCCTACCTGATCGGAGAGTTTGAGAAGCCGACCGTGGCCATTCTCAAACACACCAACCCCTGCGGCGTCGCCAGCGCCGACACGGTGACGGCGGCCTGGCACGAGGCCTTCGCCACCGACCGCCAGGCTCCCTTCGGCGGCATCATCGTGACCAACCGCACCTGCGACGGGGAACTGGCCGCCGCCATTGCGGAGATCTTTTCGGAAGTGATCATCGCCCCCGGCTTTTCCGAAGAGGCGCGGGATGTTTTCCGGAAAAAGAAAAACCTGCGCCTGATGGAGGCCCGGGGCGGGCTCGGGCCGGACAACCTGCGCGATATCCGCAGCGTGATCGGGGGGGTGCTGGTGCAGGACCGCGACCATCAACCGGTTGCCAACGCCGGGTTTCAAGTCGTTACCAAACGCCAGCCGACCCCGGAGGAGGCGCGCGCCCTGCTGTTCGGTTGGCGCGTGGTCAAACATGTTAAATCCAATGCCATTGTTTACGCCGGTTGCGAACGGACCCTCGGCGTCGGCGCCGGGCAGATGTCGAGGGTGGACAGCTCGCGGATCGCGGTCTGGAAAGCGGGCGAGGCGGGGCTTGATTTGCAAGGCTCCATCGTGGCCTCCGACGCCTTTTTCCCGTTTCCCGACGGGTTGGTGGCCGCCGCCGAAGCCGGCGCCACCGCCGCCATCCAGCCGGGCGGATCGGTCCGGGACAAGGAAGTCATCGCCGCCGCCGACGAGCGCGGCATGGCCATGATCTTCACCGGCCGCCGCCACTTCCGCCACTGAAAGCGGTGGGGGCGGTTGTATTCGAATGATCGATTCAGCGGGTGGAAGCGGCTTCCAGCCGCTTTATTTCCCGAACTGACGGCTCTTGGGCCTGTTTGCGCTCAGCCTTCGTGGTTGGCCCCGGTGGCCGTTTCCTCGATGGGTTCGCCACCGGATTGTTCTTCCCCGGTCCGGGGGGGACGGGCATCCAACCAGTCTTGGACCAAGCCGAGGGCGGCGGATCGCTCCGGATCGGTTTCGCGGATTTTCTCCAACAGGGCGATGGCCATGCGGGCCAAACCGGTGGCGCTGGACGGGAGCGGATCCCCGGGGCGCAAAAACGAGGTTTCGCCCTTGCGTTCCATGTCGGCGGCGGCGGTTTCCATTTCCTTGGATGAACCGCCGAACGGCATGTCGGCGGCGGCCTGTTTTTTGGACGGACGTCCACCGCCACCCTGGCTACCGCCACCGTCACCCTGGCCGCCGCCGCGGGGTTGGCGTTCGACCCGCGAGGGGTATTGCCGCCCGTCGCGGCCGGTCACGGTTTCGGGGGCGGGAATATCGAGGGATTTTCGGCAGCGGCGGACCAACTCGGTGGAGACATGGCAAATTTCGGCCAAGACGGCGTTGGAACGGTCGGGCCATTCCTCCAGGGCGACTTCGATGGCGTGGCGTTTGTCGGCGTTGGTGCGGAAGAGTCCGTTGGTCGAATTCGCGCCCAGGGCGTGCTCCAGGGCGGCCCCGCGGTCACCTTCGCGCACTTCGGCCGGGATGGTGGCATATTCGTTTTTGCGGGCGGCGAGGTAGCGGTGAAACCCGTCCGCCAGCCAATGGGTGGCGCCGTCGAAAAAAACGGTGACGGGTGGAAACACGGTTCCGGCCTCCATCTCCTCGGCGTAGTGGGCAACCGCCTCATCATTGGTGGCGGCCCGCGTTTGGGTGCCTCCGTAAATTGAAATTTTTTCCAAAGTAACGTCCTGAATTTCCATCGGGGCCGAGCGTTTGCGGAATGTTCGGCGGTTTCAATCACCGATTGAACGCGCATGGAAATAACCGGTGGGAACGCTCGACTTTAGGCTGATTCGTCCGCATGAAAGAAACCATGATTTTGGCTTGGAGTCGTTTCATGATCCTGCTGGTGCCGGTGCTCTTGGGCACCGCCTGCGGTCCCCAATCGGAGGTGGCCGACACGGTCCTGCCCCACGAACACCGGTTTGCCATCGGGTTGGGGGAGGAAACGGTGAGGGTGCAGCTCGCCCTCACGCCGCGGGAGTCGGCCCGCGGGTTGATGCACCGGGAGTCACTCGAGCCCAATGAGGGAATGCTGTTTATTTACCCCTCGCCGCGGCAGGCGTCGTTTTGGATGAAAAACACCCCGTTGCCGCTCGACATCGGGTTTTTTGACGAGGAGGGGACCTTGCTGGAGGTTCGGCAGTTGCATCCGCTGGACGAGACTCCCGTCACCTCGCACGGCGACAACGTGCTCATCGCGGTGGAAATGGCCCGCGGCTGGTTCCGGGAAAACCGGGTGCGTCCGGGCGCGCGCCTGGACTTGGACGACCTGAAGGAGGCGATCCGTGCGCGGGGTTTCGATCCCGCCGGCCACGGGCTGCGCGGGTAGGAGAGCGGGCGTTTTCCCGCCGCAGCTGAGTCATCCGGGACGGGAGGCGCTTCCGCTTACCAGTGGGCGTATTCGCCTTTGGTGAGGGAAAGGGCGAAGGCAGCCAGCAGTTTCACGCTGTTTTCCACGTCCCGCAAATCGACGATTTCGCTCGGGGTGTGCATGTAGCGGAGGGGGATGGAAATCAACCCGGTCGCCACGCCGCCCCGGCCCATTTGGATGGCGCGGGCGTCCGTGCCGGTGGGGCGGGGGCTGGCTTCCATTTGGAAAGGGATTTTTTCTTTCTCCGCGCAGGCAATCAGTTTTTCCAGCACCAGCGGGTTGATGTTGGCGCCCCGGCAAAGGATGGGGCCGCCGCCGAGTTTGGTTTCCCCGTATTTGCGCTGGTCGCAGTCCGGGTGGTCGGTGGCGTGGCCGACATCGACCGCCACCGCCAGGTGGGGATCCACGGAGTAAGCGGCCGGGGTGGCGCCCCGCACGCCGATTTCCTCCTGCACCGTGGCCACCGCCACCACGCGGGCGCGGGGTTTGCGCTTGGCCGCGGCCAGGCGGCGCAGTGTTTCGCCCACGATGAAGGCGCCGACTTTGTTGTCGAAGGCGCGGGCGACGCCGACACTGCCGCGGATCAGTTCAAAGCTTTGGTCGTAGGTGGCGACGTCCCCGATTTCCACCAACGATTTTGCCTCCTTTTGTGAACCGGCGCCGATATCAATCCACATGTGGTGAATCTGAGGCACTTTTTCCCGGTCGGCGGACGACATCAGGTGCACGGCCCGTTTTCCGGTGACGCCTTTGATCACGCCGTTGCGGGTTTGGATGTTGACGCGGCGTCCCGGGATCATGATCCGGTCGTGGCCGCCGATGGTGTCGAAATAAAGGTATCCCTCCTTGTTGATGAACGTGACGATCAAGCCCAATTCATCCATGTGCCCGGCCAGCATCAAGACCGGGTCCCCCTCCGGATTGAGCGTGGCGATGCGGTTGCCCAGGGCGTCCCGCCGGTATTCGTCGGCCGACGGTTCCACATACCGGTCGAAAACGGCTTGCGCCTCGGTCTCATAACCGGAGGGGGAGCGGGCGTTGAGCAAATCAACGACAAATTCGGGAGCTTGGTAAACCTTCGCTTTTTTGGCCATGTCGGGAGGAAAGATGAAGGGCGGTCCCCCCGCTGGCAAGCCCGCGGTCTCGGAACCGGACCGGTCGGGCACGATCAAAAGAGATGGGACCCATTTACCTGACACCACAGGTCCAATTTTCAATTCCGCGCCCCCACCCGGGCGGCATCCATTATTTGAAGGCGGGTGGCCCATGGTAAAATAACAAGCCTTTTGTTTTGCAGCGTCCTCTGCAATCAGGCCAGCGTGCGGTTGATTTTTCACCAACCGGGCAACAGGACTCCCCCTTGCCTCCCATCTTATGATAAAAATGAATCGAACCCTGACTTCCGTGTCTGTCGCCCTGCTGGGGGTGATTTTCCTCACCGGGCTTTGCCGCCCGATTTTGGCCGAAACCGGGGCATCCCAGCCCGCCTTGCGCCCCACGCCGGTGAAGATTGACCCGGGCCCTATATACGGCGATGCCACCCGCGCGTTTCAGGGGATTCCCGGTGTGGCGGTGGCCCCCAACGGACGCCTGTGGGCGGTCTGGTATGCCGGAGGCGAGGGCGAGGGTCCGGAGAATTATGTCATCGGGGCCACCAGCTCCGACGGCGGGCGCACCTGGTCGGAGGCGCGGTTTGTCATCGATCCGGATGGGGACGTGCGCGCCTATGACCCGGTGCCGTGGGTCGATCCGGACGGGCGGCTCTGGGTTTTTTACTCCCAATCCTACCGTTGGTGGGATGGGCGGGCCGGCGTTTGGGCGGTGACCACGGACGAGCCGGGGGAGGCCCGTCCCCGCTGGTCGGAACCCCGCCGTTTGGCCGACGGCATTATGATGAACAAACCGACGGTGGCTTCCGACGGAAGCTGGCTGTTCCCCATAGCCGTTTGGAGCCATGAACCGGCTTCGAATCCCAGTGCCGCCCGGTTTGTGCCCGATGCCCAACGCCATTGGAATCCCGATACGGTGGGCACCCATGTTTACCGCAGCACCGACCGCGGGCAAACCGTGCGGCGGCTCGGCACGGCCAATATCGCCAACGTGCGTTTCGAGGAACACATGATCGTCGAGCGGGGCGACGGCTCCCTTTGGCTGTTGGCCCGCACCCAGGACCGTGACGGCCGGGGCATGGCCGAAAGCATCTCCACCGACGGCGGCCGGACCTGGTTAGAGGGGCGGACCGCTTCGATTCCGCACAACCGTTCCCGGTTTTTCATCCGGCGCCTTCAGTCCGGCCGGTTGTTGCTGGTGAAGCACAACCCGGACATGGACATGGTTTGGCTGACCCGTGAAGAGGTTCCGGCCTATTGGCGCGAGCGTTCCCACCTGACCGCGTATTTGTCGGATGACGACGGCGAGACGTGGCACGGCGGCCTGTTGTTGGATGAACGGTTGGCGGTCTCCTATCCGGACGGCGATCAAGGCGCCGACGGGCGCATTTACCTGATCCACGACTACAACCGTCACACCGACCGGGAAATTCTCCTCTCCTCCATCACCGAGGAAGACATTGCGGCGGGCAAGCTGGTCGATCCCGAATCCCGCCTGCGCCTGCTGGTCAACAAAGCCGGATCCGGCCAGTAGCGGAAGGGTGCGACCCGAAGTCGTCCTTGCCACCTTCTGGAGCAGTTGATCGGGCTTGCGCGTCCGCTTGACCCTTTTGGTTTTTCCGGGAACGTGGCATCCGGCCTTGCCGGATGAGAAAGAATCGTTCACCAAAAGCGATGGGAACGCGGTGCTTTTTACCGGTGGAAAATCCGTTCCAGCGGAATGGAGAACCCATTCAGAAGCGGGGTGGTCAGCTTGTCGTTTTTCCTCAACAGGGCGAAGGGAGTTTCCACATTCTCCCGCAAACGGTAAATCAGAATTTCTTCAGATTCCGGTTCGACCAGCCACAGTTCCACGACTCCAAATCGCGAATACACCTCTTTTTTCACCCCTTTGTCGAGGGCGGCGGTTTTCGGGGAGAGAACTTCGACCGCCAAATCGGGAGCCCCTTCGGCACCGGCTTCGGTGAGACGGGAAAGGCTTTTCGTGGAAAAGAAGGCGATATCCGGTTGGAAAACGTGAATGTCACCGAGGTGAATGTCGAACGGGGCAAAATACAATTCGCCCAAAGGATGGTCTTCGAGAAAGCGGCGAATGAAGAAGGCGAGTTCGCGAACGATTTGTTGGTGACGCCGGTTGGGAGCGGGGGCCATGTGCAATTCTCCGTCAATCAGTTGATAGTTAGGCCCCCCTTCCGGCAGGAGGGCGTAATCGTGCCGGGTCATGGGGCGTGTTTTGGCTTTTAACATGGTGGTGATTTTGAAGAAAAAGGGGTCGAAAGTCAACGCGGACATCGGAATCGGTGTTTCTTGTTAACATAACAAGACATAGCTTTTGCCCGTTTGCGGAAAGGGTGATTGATTTCCGGTCAAAGTTAATTTCTCAAACCTGACACGAACCACAAACCCTCGACGATTCATTTCTATGAAATTGAAAACCTTGTTCACCCGCTTCATGCTTGTTTTGGCTGCCCTTTTTTCCGTAGCTTTGGCCAAAGCCGATACCCCCGCATTGCCCGAAGGCTTACCTGTCACCGATGGCTTGAGTGTTTTTCTAGACGCTGAAGCGGTGGCAAGAGATGGAGATCGAGTTACGACGATGCTTGATCGCACAGGAAATGAGAATCATGCTCGGGAGGTTGTTGATCCCCCCCCCCGAATGCCCTTTGTGGTTGAGAGCGCAACTCCATCGGGATTCAACGCGGTGAGATTTGACGGCATTGGAGGCTATGCGGAGGTGGCTTCCAATCCTGAGGACTTTGACGGTCGTGCGAGAACAGTGTTTCTGGTTTTCAATGCCGATGATTTGACCTCTTCCACTTACAATGCAGCGGGAAAATTGATGAACACGGCCTACACGGTCATTGATTCATGGGAACCGCCCGAGGCTCAGCCCCATGCGCGGTATCGTTCATCAGATATTTGGCTTCAGAGTGGCGGAGTTTTTAGTGTAAATGTTCGCAATCCGGCAGGGACATTCCTTACAGCACAGACACCCCAGGGGAGTCTGGTAGCAGGTGAATATGTTGTTGGGGTTAAAGAATGGAAAGGCAATGGTGATATATTTGCGCATATTCGAAATGCGGCAAATGAGACTTTCAGTAACGATGCAATCGGCGGTATGGCTGAGCCTGAAGGGCACATCCATACGCGGTTCGGAGCTGCTGCAGGAGGGAATCGCAATACGCGCCCGGAAGGGTTCTTCGGCGGAGAGATTGCTGCAGTTTTAATTTACAATAGAGATCTTACGTTCACCGAACGAGTTGACGTTGAGATGTACCTTCATGAAACGTATCTTGCTGCCACTTCAGGTAAGGAAGACCCAGGAAATCCTCCAGTTTTGGATGGATTGATCCTTCATCTTAATGGGATGAATGTAACAACAGATGGAAATGTTGTTACTGAATTAATCGATTTGTCTGGAAGAGAGAACCATGCACTAACCTATCTGCATGACCCAAAACCAAGCCTTCCTGTATTAGTCAGTAATTCCACACCGTCTGGTGCTGAAGCAGTTCGATTCGATGGTGTTGGTGGATATGCTGAGATTACCTCGAATCCAACTGATTTTGATGGCAGGGCAAAAACTACTGTTGCTGTATTTCGCCCGGAACATCTTTCATCAACTGAAGTTATTACAAACACAGCATATAAAATTTTGGATCCTTCTCTCCCAATTGACGAACAATCTGATTTACG
>PXDN01000202.1 GCA_003566375.1 Opitutia bacterium | reverse complement strand
TGCCCATGGGCCTGCGCAAAGACCGACCCTACAGCGGATACGAGAACTACGAATTCGACGTGCCGGTCGGCACCAAGGGGGATTGCTACGACCGCTACCTGGTGCGCATGGAGGAACTGCGCCAGAGCGTGCGCATCATCCGGCAATTGGTCAAAAACATGCCGGACGGGCTTTGGTATGCCGACGAGGCCAAACAAATTTTCGCCCCCCGCAAAGAAAAGATCATGACCAGCATGGAGGAGCTGATCCAAAACTTCATGATTGTCACCCAAGGGCCGAAAATGCCGGCCGGCGAGGTTTACTTCGAAGCGGAAAACCCGAAAGGCGCCCTCGGCTTTTTCATTGTCTCCAAGGGCGGAGGCGTTCCCTACCGGCTGAAAATCCGCGCGCCCTCCTTTTGCGCGCTCAGCATGTTACCAAAAATCTGCGTTGGCTCCATGGTTTCCGACGCCGTTGCCATCCTGGGCAGCCTCGACTTCGTTATGGGCGAGTGCGACCGCTAATTATATTTTCGATCCAATGAAGCTGAGCGAAGAGACTCACAAACACATCGACGAGGTGATTTCGCGCTACCCGCAAAAACGGAGCGCCTCCCTTCCCCTCCTTCACATTGTGCAGGAAGAGCAGGGCCACATTTCCGATGAAGCCATCGAATGGATTGCGGAAAAACTGCAACTCCAGCCGATCAACATTCTGGAACTGGTCACCTTTTACCCGATGTTCCGGCGCAAGCCGATCGGGCGGCGGCACCTTCGCGTTTGCCGCACCCTCTCCTGCGCGCTCAACGGGGCCTACAAGGTCTGCGATTCCCTGCAAAAGGAATTCAAGTGCGGCCTGAACGAGGTCTCCCCCGACGGCGATGTCACCATTGAGTTTGTCGAATGCCTGGCCTCTTGCGGCAGCGGTCCGGTCGCCCTGCTCGATGACGAATTGATCGAAAACATCGACGAAACCAAAACCCGGGAAATCGTCGGCCGCGTCCGCAACGGCCAAAACTGATCCGCCACCCGCCAATTTTTCAGCCATGCCCGTCCAAGAACGCCGAATCATTCTCAAGCACGTCGATCAACCCGACTACACCACCGACCTCGATTGTTACCTCCGCCACGGCGGATACGAAGTCCTGCGCAAGGCGCTCCAGAGCAAACCGGAGGAACTGTGCCAGGAAGTCATGAAGTCGGGCCTGCGCGGCCGCGGCGGCGCGGGCTTCTCCTCCGGCATGAAGTGGAACTTTCTCGACCGCAAATCCGGCAAACCGATTTACCTGATCTGCAACGCCGACGAATCCGAGCCGGGCACGTTCAAGGACCGCCAGATCATCCACAAGGATCCCCACCAGTTGATCGAGGGGATCATGGTTTCCTGTTTCGCCATCCAGGCCAAACAGGCCTACATCTACATCCGGGGTGAATTTCCTCTCGGCGCGCGTTTGCTGGAGAAAGCCCTCGACGAGGCGCGGGCCAAAAACTTTGTTGGCGACAACATTCTCGGCAGCGGTTACTCCTGCGACATCGTGGTCCACCGCGGCGCCGGCGCCTACATCTGCGGCGAGGAGACCGGCTTGATTGAATCCCTGGAAGGCAAGCGGCCCTACCCGCGGATTAAACCGCCTTTCTTCCCCGCCGTGCTCGGCCTCTACCAGTGTCCGACCGCCGTCAACAACGTGGAGACGCTCTGCAACGTGAAACACGTGATCGACATGGGCGGAGAAGCGTTCTCCAAAATCGGCAAACCCAACAACACCGGCACCCGCATCCTCAGCGTCAGCGGCCACGTGATGAAACCGGGGTATTATGAATTTGAATGCGGCGCCATCACCATGGGGCAGCTCATCGACGAAGTCTGCGGCGGTCTCCGTCCGGGCCGCGAGTTGAAGGCCATCATTCCCGGCGGCTCCTCCATGAAAGTGCTGAAAGCCGGCGAGCGCTACAAGGGGAAGACCAAGGACGGCAAGGAGTTCGAATGGGGCATCCGCGACATCCCGCTCGATTTCGACAGCATGCTCACCGCCGGCTCCATGGCCGGATCGGGCGGCATCATTGTAATGGATGATTCCACCGACATGGTCGAGGCTCTCGCCAACGTTAACGCGTTTTACGCCCACGAAAGCTGCGGCCAATGCACCCCCTGCCGCGAGGGCAGCCTGTGGATGAATAAGATCAGCAGCCGCATGTCGCACGGCCAGGCCCGCCGGGAAGACGCCGACTTGCTCGAATCAGTCGCCGGTCAAATCGCAGGCCGCACCATTTGTGCCTTTGGCGAAGCCTGCGCCTGGCCGACGCAAAGTTTCGTGGACAAATTCCGTGACGAGTTTTTGGCCAAAGCCGACAAATCCGCGACGCCTGAGGCAACCGAACCCAAGCGCGCCGCCGTCCCGCTGATCTGAACCACCGCCCGCACCGGAATATCCAACGCTGACAAGAAAAAGCCATGGCCGACCAGAACGATTTGATCACCGTCTTTGTTGACGACAAGGAAGTCGCCGTCCCCAAGGGGACCAACATGATCGAGGCCGCCTTCCAGGCGGGTGTCGAAATCCCCCACTACTGCTACCACCCGAAACTGAGCGTGGTCGGCAATTGCCGCATGTGCCTGGTCGAACTCGGCATGCCGATGCGCGACCGCGCCACCGGCGAACCGGTGCTCGACGAGGGCGGCCAACAAAAAATCGGGTGGATGCCCCGCCCGGCCATCGCCTGCGCCACCAACGCCGCCCCCGGCCTGCGCATCCGCACCAACACCCAGGTGGTCAAGGACTGCCGCAACGGCGTGATGGAGTTCCTGCTCATCAACCACCCGCTGGATTGCCCGATCTGCGATCAAGCCGGCGAATGCGGATTGCAGGAGTTCGCCATCGACCACGGACGCGGCTACAGCCGGTTTGTGGAAAACAAAGTGGTGAAGCCGAAACGCACCGTGCTCGGCCCGCGCGTCACGCTGGATGACGAGCGATGCATCCTCTGCTCGCGCTGCATCCGCTTCTCCAAGGAAATCGCCAACGACGACGTGCTCGGGTTTGTGGACCGCGGCAGTTACAGCACCCTCACCTGCCACCCCGGCAAAAAGTTGGAAAACAACTACTCGCTGAACACGGTGGACATCTGCCCGGTGGGCGCCCTCACCAGCACCGATTTCCGCTTCAAAATGCGGGTTTGGTTCCTCAAGGAGACCCGCAGCGTTTGCACCGAAAGCAGCGTCGGCGCCAACACCCTCGTCGGCAGCCGCGAGGGAAAAATTTACCGCATCACCCCGCGCCGCAACGACGCCGTCAACGACACTTGGATGACCGACAGCGGCCGGGTGCTCTACAAACAAGTGGACAGCGATGACCGCCTGCATGGCGCCTCCATCAAAGGGGAGCCGGTTGAGACCGAAACCGCCCTCAATCGCGCGGTGGAAATTTTGCGGGGCGGCCAGGCCGCCATCGTCGGCTCCGGCCAGGCCTCGGTGGAGGAACAGGCGTTGCTGAAAAAACTGGCTGAAGCGGTGAAAGCGGTCTCCGTCAATCTCGTCGCCCACTTGGGCGAAGAGGACGGGCTTCTCCTCAGCGCAGACCGCACCCCCAACATCCGCGGGGCACTGGTCACCGGTCTGATTGAAAGCCTGCCGGCGGAAAAGCTCGACGGCTTGGCCGAGGCCATCGACGCGGGCAAGGTGACAACCGTCCTGACCCATCGGGAGGATTTGCGCGCCGCCGGGCTCACCGACGCCCAACTCGGAAAAATTTCCGTCATTTATCTCGGCACCCTCGCCAACGACACCACCCGCAAGGCCACCGTGGTCATTCCGACCCTGACCGTCTTTGAAAAAGCGGGCTCTTTCGTCAACCAGCAGTTCCGCCTGCAAACTTTCGAACCCGCCGTGCCCGGACCGTCCGCGGCGCTGAACGACGCCGCCGCGCTGGCCAAAATCACCTCCCTGCTGACCGACGGCGACATTCCGTCGCAACCAACGGCTGTTTGGAAAGAGCTTGCGGGGACCGTGCCGGTGCTGGAGGGAATTGCATTCAACAAAATCCCCGCCGACGGGCTGGCGCTTGACGGCTCGGCCTGGGCCGGACTTTCGTTTCCGGAAAAGAAGTCCCTCCATTTCGAAGCCGCCCAAGAAGCCGCCACCACCGCCTGAACCAAGGCCAAAAGCCTGGCCGCAGGCGCTGGAAGTCAGGACCCGCATTTTGGCAACCTATTACTTACGCCTTCACCCACACTCGCCGTTTTGGCGAAGTGTCCCGCTGCATATCTCACTTGCAGATATTGCCGAACACTGATTTTCGGATACCATCTTACCCGGGTGGGTAACTGCCTTTAACCAATCATGAATAAAGCGGTAACGATTTTGGAGGTAAAGGATGTCAAAAAAGCATATGGACAGGTGGAGGTTTTGCACGGCGTCACCTTTGACATCGCTGACGGCCAACGGGTCGCCTTAACCGGGCCCAGCGGCAGCGGAAAGTCGACTCTCCTCAATTGCCTGTGTGGCATCGAGCCAATCGATTCGGGTTTCATCAAGGTGAATGGGCAGGTTTTCGCCCAAAGCAGCAGACGAGAACTGGAGCGGGTGCGGCGGGAGTCGATCGGGTACGTTTTCCAAGCATTTCATCTGCTGCCGACCTTGACCGCACTCGAAAATATTGAATTGCCCGGCCAGTTGATTGCGATGCCGACGAAGGAACGAAAAGAGCGGGCCCGGCATCTTTTGGAAGCGGTGGGTCTTTCCCCCCGCGCCCGCCACCGGCCTGACACCCTCAGCGGCGGAGAAAGACAACGGGTGGCGCTGGCCCGGGCGGTTATGCACCACCCGCGGCTGATTTTGGCGGACGAACCGACCGGCAGCCTCGATTCAGCCAGTGGCAAGAGGGTGCTCGATCTGCTGGAGACTCTCTCGAGAGAACTCAGCATCGCTTTGCTACTCGTCACTCACGATCTGCATTCGACTCGCATTTGTGAACGCTCCATCTCCATCCGGGATGGCCGAATCACCGGGTAAACGGGAGCTTTGTCGCGTTGATGTCCGAGCCCAAAACAGCTCTGCACCTGATCGTAACCTGCACGCTCCGGCACTGGCGAATATCGTGGCCCGGTTACCTGCTGCTACTTCTGATCGTGGCGGTCGGGGTCGGCGCATTTAATGGAATTCGACAGGCCAGCCGGGCCGCCTCCGCTAATTTTGGTCTTTTCAACGAGGCCGTGTCGGGCCGAAGTGATTTCCTGATTGAAGCCCGTTCGGGAGCGATGCCAGCATCCTTGTTGGCGGAGTTGACGGGCCTGGCCGGAGTGCCGGACTGGCATCTGCTTCCGGTCATCGAAGGATCGCTGACCCTAATCGACGAAACCGGCGAACCGGTGCAACAGGTGCGGCTGGTCGGACTCGACCTGATCGCGGTCGGCAATCTCCCGGCCTTCAATGAACAGGGCCTCAGTTTTGCCGACGACGATGCTGAATGGTATCAACGGATAGGGCCTGAGTCCGGCATCTGGATCACGGAAACCCTCGCGGAGAAGAGCCAATTAGCCCGGGGAGATCAGCTGGCCTTCGTGGCGGGGGGGCGCCGGGACTCGGTGCTGATCGCCGGAGTCCTGGGCGAGCCGAACCAAGGCATGCCGGACGATTTAATCGTGGCCGATCTGCCGGCGGTGCAGCGGATTCTCGGGCGCGAGGGTCTCCTTGACCGGGTGGAGGTTCTGCTGACCGACCGGATCGCCCGGGTCGACCCCAAGGTAATTTCCGGCGTGGAGCAGCGCCTGAAATCCGGGCTTCCTGAAGCCCTGGTGCTGCGACCGGCCGAGGAACGCGCTGCCCAGCGGGCCAGCATGACCGAAGCGTTTCGTCTAAATTTGCTCATTCTTTCCCTGATTGCGATCCTGGTTGGGGCTTACCTGATTTTGCAGGCACTCGATGCCGCGGTGGTGCGGCGAAGAAACGAAACCGCCACGCTGCGGAGTCTCGGCGTGAGCGCCCGGGTTCTTTTTGCCACCTCTCTCTCTGAGGCGCTTCTGATCGGAATCATCGGTTCCTTCGCCGGCATTGGCGTCGGTTTCATGTTAGCACATGGAGCGGTCCATCTACTGGCTGATACCGTCAACGCCCTTTATTTTGCCACTTCGGCCGAAGCCATCCAGCTTACCTCCGATGACTGGATCCTCGGTCTCAGCCTTGGTATCGCCTTTAGCTTTTTAGCCGGACTGCTGCCCGCCCGCGATGCCATGGAAACCCCGCCGGCGCAGATCCTGGCCCGCGGGGACTGGTCACCCGGCTTCAACTGGCTGCGGCGCCCCGCCCCCGCCTTGGCCCTCGCCGGAATCGGCCTGCTTTGCCTTCTCCTGCCGCCGCCGACCATGGCGGGAGGATCGAAGATGGCAATAGGCGGTTTCCTGGCGGCGGGATCCTGGATTATGGCGGCGGCTTTGTTATCGGGCCAATCACTGGTGGTCCTGGCCAAAATTTGTCGGCCCCTCGGCCAAGGTCCTGTTTGGCGGATCGCAATCAGTCGCCTTGGCGACGGATCGAGTCGCCACCGGTTGGCCGTCGCCGGTTTGGTGGTGGCGGTCGGCATGGTGACCGGAATGCTGCAAATGGTCGGAAGCTTTCGCGGCACCATTGAAAACTGGTTCGACGTGCGTTTCCAGGCGGACCTTTACGTTTCTGAGCGCGGCTCCAGCGGAGCCGGAAACACCAATGGAATTGTCCCCGACATCATGGCCCGCCTAGTGGCGGCACCTGAAGTCGAGTTCGCCGACACGCTTTACCTGCGGAAGGTGGACGCACCGGTCGGGTCCACCCAATTGGCCGGAATCGACTTTGCGGCCTGGCAAACCCGAATCAGTCAAATTTGGCTGAAACCTCCCGGCAGTTTACAGCCCGTGGAGGGGGCCCAACCCGCCCTGATCAGCGAAGCCTTCGGACGGCGTTTCGGGGTCCTGGAAGGAGGAAGCGTCACTTTGCAAACAGCGCGCGGACCGCGGGCCGTTTCTCCCATCGGGGTTTTCGCGGACTATGGAAACGAATTTGGCACCGCCGCCATCGCTACCGAAACCTGGCAGGAATGGACCGGCGGCGAGCGTCCCATCAACACCAGTCTCCACTTGGTGGAGGGCAGTGACCTGAATGAAGTCCGCGATCGACTGCGCCTCGAATTTCCCGGACTCGACATCCGCAACGGGCGGGAACTGCGGACCCTTGCCCTCGGAATATTTGAACAGACATTCAAGGTAACCACCGCCTTGAATGGAATTGGCCTCACGGTCGCGCTGGCCGGACTTTTGCTCGGTTTGCTGGCGATTTTCCAAGAATCCGCTCGATCTTGGCAGACTCTCGGCTACCTCGGATTTCCGCGGAAACAATTGGTTTTGGCCGCTGGAATCGAAGGTGCCGGCATCGCCCTGGCCGCCTGGCTGAGCGGCACTCTTCTTGGGCTGGTCCTGGGCTGGCTCCTGATCGCGGTGGTCAATGTCCAGTCATTCGGCTGGACCTTGTTGTGGCAAATTCCATTCCCGGCACTGCTGACCTTCGGTGCCGCCCTGACCCTGGTCGGCTTTGTATGCGGAGTCGTATCCGGAAGTTGGTGGTTTCTCAAAAACCAGAAATGAACGTGAAACCCATTTTCCACATCCACTTACCGCAGGCGATAACCGCGTTGTTATTACTCGCCACCCTTCTCCCGGTTCACGCGACCTGGATTGAGCCCCCTTTGCGCACGGAAAAGGGCTACCCGGTTCCACAGCCGGACGTGATGCCGGACATTCCAGCGGCGCATGGGGCTCACCGGGAGTATGCCATCGAATGGTGGTATTGGATCGGTCACCTGGAAAGCCCCGACGGACGGGAACACTTCGGCTTTCAATCCACTGTCTTTCGACTGGCCGGAGACCCGGAGAAAGCGGGAGGCAAAGAAGAGGGAAACCCTTTAGGCAACCGTCAGCTTTTCATGAGCCATGCCGCACTGACCGATGTTCGGCGCAAGACCTTTTATCACAGCGAGCGCATCTACCGCGAAGGATGGCAAGCGGAAGCCGAGGTCGGCCGCCTCGGGCTGAGGGTCGGCCCCATTCGGGCAACCGAGCTTCCAGACGGAACTGGTTTCCGCCTCGAAACCAACTATGAAAACGACGGTCAACTCCGCTTGGAACTGCGGCCGACCAAACCGTTGATCCGATTTGGGGAGCGGGGGCTGAGCCGAAAAGGCGCTGACCCGGCGGCGGTGAGCTGGTATTGGACCTACACCCGGATGGAGGCAAAAGGCGCCCTCATCCGAAATGGCCGGGAGATTCCCCTGCAAGGCACGGTTTGGATGGACCATGAAATCTCCTCCAGCCAACTCGGCAGCGACTTGGAAGGCTGGGATTGGACCTGCATGAAGCTCGACGACGGCACCGAAGTGAAAGCTTACCGGCTGAGGCGGAAAGACGGCACCAGTGATCCTTGGTCGAAGGTCTACTGGATTGACCGGGATGCCGGGGTGCGCTCGGTCTATGCCGACCAGTTTTCCTGGGAGGAAAACAGCTTCTGGACGAGCCCTGAAACGGGCCTGAGCTACCCGACCCGGGTGACGGTCCGCGCCACCGATCCGCGCGACGGCAGGGAAAGGGCTTACACTCTCCGCCCGCTGGTCGAAAACCAGGAATTTATCGGAAACGACGGCGGCAATCCCTACTGGGAAGGAGCTTGCGAAGTTCTGAACGAGCGAGGCGAAAAGATCGGAATCGCTTATCTGGAGTTGGCCGGTTTCGGTGGAGATTTATCGACCCGGTTAAATTAAGTCGTTTACCACCTCCGGGCCACGCCGGGCGGCCGGACGCGGTGGCGATTGCGAAGCCTTTTTTGCCAACAGCATGCCTCAGGAGGCATCCCCGTTTTTTTTCACGATCCGGAAAAAAATCGTTTTCAGGAGTGACAGTCCCCCGCTTGGAGGGCTAACTCGTTCCCTTTTACGTTATGGATATCCAAACGGTTTTCATCACCATCGCCCAGGCACTCGCCGTCATCATCGTGCTGATGACTCTTTGCGCCTACGCGGTGCTGGCGGAGCGCAAGGTCTCCGCTTGGATTCAAGGCCGCCACGGTCCCAACCGGACCACCCTGCCGATCATCGGAGGCATTCCCATTATCGGCCCGTTTCTGACCAAGCTCGGCCTTTTCCAACCGATGGCCGACGGGCTGAAGTTCCTGTTTAAAGAAGACCTCATCCCGGGCCACGTGAGGAAATTTTATTTCGTCCTCGCCCCGGTCATGGCCCTGGTGCCGGCCCTCACCACCGTGGCGGTGCTGCCCTTCGGCCAGATCATAGTGGACGGCGTGCGGCAGCCGCTGGTGCTGGCTGATATCGACCTCGGCATCCTGCTCATTCTGGCCGTCTCTTCGCTGGGGGTTTACGGCATCATTCTCGCCGGCTGGTCGGCCAACAGCAAATACCCGTTTCTCGGCGGCGTGCGCGCCTCCGCCCAGTTAATTTCCTACGAGCTGGCCATGGGGCTTTCCATCCTGCCGGTTTTCATGTGGACGGCCGGAACGGGGGATTACGGCCTGAACCTCTTTCAGGTGGTCGATGCCCAGCGGTATCTTTGGATCGGGATTTGGCAGCCGCTCTCCGCCTTGATTTTCCTGATCGCCCTTTTCGCCGAGACGAACCGCCTGCCGTTTGACATGCCGGAATCGGAATCCGAATTGGTTGGCGGGTTCCACACCGAATACGGGAGTTTTAAATTCGGGCTTTTCTTCGTGGCCGAATACGCCCACATGATCATCGGGTCCGGCGTGTTGGTGGTCCTGTTCCTCGGCGGCTGGCATCCCTTGCCGGGCGTTCCGCTCGGCATCGAGGGCCTGCCCGGGGCAATCCTGTCGGTCCTGATTTTCCTGGCCAAGGTCTGCGCCTTGCTCTTCCTCTTCATCTGGGTGCGCTGGACGGTGCCGCGCTTCCGCTACGACCAGGTCATGACACTGGGTTGGAAAATCCTGCTGCCGCTCGCCGTGGCCAATCTCGTCTGGAACGCCATCCTGATTGCAATCATCGAAGTCTGGCTGTAATATCCACTCGCTTATGCCATTGGTAATTGAACGCAAACCGCTCACCAAACTGGAGAAAACGTGGCTCCCGCAAATCATCGGCGGGCTGAAAACCACTTTTGGCTACCTCCGCAAGGAGTCGGTCACCCTCCAATATCCGGAGGAGCGTCCGGTCATTCCGGAAAACTACCGGGGAGTGCCGACGCTGGTCAAAGATCCCAACGGGCGCGTGAAATGCGTCTCCTGCCAGCTTTGCGAATTCGTTTGCCCGCCCCGGGCCATCACCATCGATCCCGGCGAAATCCCGGAAGCTTCCGAACAGGCCCATGTGGAGAAAGCGCCGCGCGAGTTTGAAATCGACATGCTGCGCTGCATCTATTGCGGCCTCTGCCAGGAAGTCTGCCCCGAGGAGGCGATCTTTCTGCAAAACGTCTACTCGGTGACCGGCACCACGCGGGAGGAGTTCAAATACAAAAAAGAAAAACTGCTCGAACTCGGCGGCCCCCTCCCCGACCGCCACTTCAAGTGGGACAAGAAAAAGGCAGCCGCCGAATCCGGCAACGGCGGCCACTGAAGCGAACGGCGGCTCCGGAGCGGCCATTTGCCCCCGGAGACCGGTGCCAAAACTCCGTTCGCATGGCGGCGGTCTTACCGATTGACAGGAACCTGCCATTCAGGCCGTTCTTGCCACCAACCGTCTTC
>PXDN01000300.1 GCA_003566375.1 Opitutia bacterium | reverse complement strand
TCCCCGGGATCGTCGCGGGGAAAGGACCGGTTCATGGAACGGATTTCCAAATGCAGGTGGGGCCCCGAGGCCGTCGCCCCGGAGGTGCCGACCCACCCGAGCAATTGCCCGCGTTGCACGAAATCGCCGACCTGCCAGAGTTCGCCGGTGGCTGGATTCACCGCAAAAGCCTCCTCCTCCCGGTCGGGAAAATGCGGCCCGAAATGCCCGTAAAAGTGCCGGTAGGCATTGTTCGGCGCCGTGATGTAAAGCGAATACCCGGACCCCGAGGTCGGCGACCAACCGCTGTCGGCCGACGTGCGCCGCCAGCCGATGGTGCCGGAAGCAATGGCATAAACCGGCGTTCCCGGCTCGGCGTAAATGTCGGTCGCCCGGTGGGCGCGGGTGCAGCTGTCGCGGCAGAGGTGCCACCCCTCCGCATACTCGTAGCCGGAATTCCTCTCCAGAGGAAAGGTGATGTCAAAAACATGATCCCGGTAAAGCGTGCCCCACGCCGCCATGGCAGCGGCGCAAAAGAACCAGGCGGTTGTTAAATGCCGGGCAAGACGGGAATGGAAAATCAAATCAGTCATGGTGCTGGAAAGTGAGAGTAAAATACACCCCTTCGCGTCCAAAACAACACCGGATATTCCCCCCGGGCTTCAGGTGCCCGTATTCAACCTTGGATCATTTCGGGCGCGCGTTTGCCCACCAGGCGGGAAACGCGCAAACGCTCGGCCAAAAGAATGCTGTCGAGCCGCCGAAAATCACCGTCCCGCGAACCGCTTTGGATGCAATAATCGTAGTTGGGCCACTGCTCCATCTCCGCCTTGGCGCTGGCCAGGCGCTTGCGCATGGAGACCTCGTCGTCGGTTCCCCGGCTTTCCAAGCGCTCGCGGATGACATCCAGCGACATCGGAAGGATGAATACCGAAACGATGCGGGTGCAAAGCTGGTCATCACGGGCGGCCGCCTCCCGAAATGTGGCCGCACCCTGGACGTCGATGTTGAGCAGCAGGCTGGTCTCCTTCCCGAGCTTGTCGCGCAACTCCCGTCTGAGCACTCCGTAGCGGGTGGCCCCGTGAATTTGGGCGTGTTCCAAAAACGAACCGGCTTCAATTTCCCGGAGAAATTGGTCTTCGCTGAAAAAATGGTAATCAACCCCGTCCACCTCCCCGGGCCGCGGTTTCCGCGTGGTGCAGGTCACCACCCGCTGCAATTCCGGATGGGTGGCCATCAAGCGGTCGCAGAGAGTGGTTTTGCCGGAACCGGCCGGGCCGGAAACGATCAACAACAGGGCTGGATCTTTATCGGGATGTTTCATCCAAACTCGCGGAATCTCAATAGGTGAAAGCCGCCACGTTCAGCAGCACCCCGTATCCCAGCAACACGCCGCCCAACACCCGCGGCCGCCCGGGCGAGGCGAAAAGCCAGCCGAAGAAATCCCGCAGCCGATAGGGCGATACCCCGAGGTAGAGGGCGGCCAGGATGGCTACGTACACAAACGAAACCAAAAACAGCCGGCTGGCCTGGGGCTCCATGAAGGCCGCGTCGAGCAGGACATGGGCGCTCAGCAAAACCAGGATGGCCGCCCCCCGCACGGCCAGAAACTCACGGGCGTGGAAAAAGGAACTCACCGCGATACCGCCGAAAGCCAACACCAGCAAATTGCGGTAGGCCCCGAAGTCGGCCTCCGAAAGATTGGCCACGAGGTAAAGGAACCAGACGGTGGCCAGGCCCATGCAAACATAGGCGGCCTGGGTCGAGCGGGGAAAGGTCCGGGCGACGGCGGCGACCGTCCGGGTGTTCCAAAGCAGGACCGCTCCCAAAACGAGAAGCGTCAAGCCGGAGAGAAGCGTGGCGAGAAATAGGGACATCCGTGGTTCGTTTGAAAAAGTGAAAAGGTATAGGCGTTACCAGCCCGTTCCGCAAATGGAAAGCCCCAATCTCCCGAACCGGCGGGCCTTTTTCCAAACATGGATACGGAGGACGCCCGTTCCATCGCGCGGATGGTTTACGGCATTCTCTGTTTCGGCGTTTTGTTCAGCTTTGTCGGCACGCTTTTGGGAGGCATCCGGACGGTTATTGAAGCCGGAGACATTTCATGGCGCAACCGCCCGGCAAATGGTGGCAATGACAAACAACGCCAGCGGCGTTCCCAGCACGCTGCCAATGATCGCCATGAGCAGTCCGACCGGCGCCATCGACTGATTGTAGGCCGCCGCCACCACCGGGGCGGAAGCCGTTCCACCGATGTTGGCCATGGAACTGGTCGCCGCCAGGAACAGCGGCACCCGCAACAACCGCAGACCCAGATACAGAAAGGCGATGTGAATGAGAATCCACACAAACCCGATGCCGAAGAAAACCGGCACTTCGAGGATCGCCCGCAGGTTGGCCCGCGCTCCGTAGGTTGTCAGGAGAAGATAGAGACCGACATACCCGAGCGAAGAGGCCCCGCAATAATCGAGCGCCCGCAGCCGGGTGAACGACAGCGCCAGACCCGCCGCCGTAATCAGCAGGATGCCCCAGCCGAAGGCATTGATCACCTCCGAAAACCGCTCCCAGCCGAGGATGGTTTGGAAAAACGAATGCACCGGGCCGCCGAGGCTCAGGCAGAGCTGGCTGACCACAAAGGCCACCGCGAACATCAAGGCCACGTCCACGATGCGGGGATCGCGGGCATTGGCCGCGTGCTCGGCTTTCAGGTGGGCGCTGATTTCATCCACGATCCGCGAATCGGCGCGGTGGTATTTATCGATCTTCCCTTGGTAAGCCGAGAGCGCGATCAACAACCCCAGCCACGAATAGGCCAGCACCGTGTCCACAATCACCATTGGCCCGATCAGGCCCGGCGGGGTGCCGAGGGATTCAATGACCGCCACCATGTTGGCCGAGCCGCCGATCCAGGAACCGGCGAGGGCCGGCACCGCCCGCCAGGCATCATCGGGCAACGCGCCCGGCATCGCCTTGGCGAATAGGGTGAAAGAAACCACCGCCCCCACCACGATTCCGGTGGTGGCGAAGAGCATCATCAAAACGGCTTTCCCGCCGAGGCGGGCGATTCCCCGCACGTCCGAGGGCATCAACAACAAAACCAGCACCGCCGGCAACACCACCCGCGACATGAAGGCGTAGAGCGGCGAGGCATCCGGGGTGATCCCGGCCGTGGTCATCAGCATCGGCACGAAATAGCACCAAATCAGCGGCGGAAAATAACGGAAAAACCCTTGCAGGGCCGGCAATTGGCCGAGCCAAAAGATGAACCCCACGCATCCGGCCAAAAGCGCGAAGAGCGGGATCGGATCGTGAAACAGGGCGAACGCGATGGTCGGTTGCGGCGGCGACAGAACGACCTGTTCCCCATCCACCGTGACCGCGCGTACCGCCGACACCGCCACCGGCGCCCGCTGCAACATCCGCCCGGGCGCCGGCAGCGTCACCGTGGCGAGTTCCCCCCCGCGCAGGACTTCTCCCTCCGGGGCGCTGACCCGGAAACGAAAGGCCGGCGGTCCCCCTTCACCCGGCTCGACATCGACCGTGGCATTGGGCGGAACTCCCCGGCCCGGCCGGATGACCGCCTGGGTGAATTCCGGCAGAACCAAATGCATGCTCCACTCGACCGCCACCGTGCCGGCGGGCAAATGCCGGACGACCGCGGAAAATTCCACCGGCTGGCCGGTGGCGCCGCGAATGTCGCCGATTATCATATACGGTTCGCGCGCGGCCTGTTCCGCCGCCGCGGACTGCCATGCCGCCGGGCCGAGCAACAAAATCCCGAAAACCCAAAACGGCCAGGCCCGGCAACCCGTGGCGCGAAACGCCGCCGCAATGAATCCGCCCCCGCCGACTCTTGATTGTTGAGCCTCCGGGGTTTTCCCAAAAAACAGCTTCATGGAAGGCACCATAGCGAACATTTTCACCGCCATGGCAAGTTCTCATCCCCACCAGGCCAAAACGCGGTCTCCGCCCGCGCATGCCAAAGTTGTGGCCGCCGACTCGAGCAACCGAAGGGACGGCGCCAGGTCAATTCGAGTCCAGCGTCACTCCCGGAAAGGACATTGGGTCCCGCCCGAAGACCGGCGGCAACTTCGACAGGCAAACCGGGTTTGAGGTCTATTTTGCTCTTGCCTGCTTTGTGAAATTTTCATTAATTGCATCCATTGTGCTTTCGAAAAAACCATCTTTGTCTGTATCGGGCTTTATTTTGGTTTGTTTTCTAACCACGGCTTGTGCCGCTGCCCCGCCGGAACAATCCCGTCAGGCATCCGTTGCGGTCATTGAGTTCCTGCCCTTCCATTCGGACGCGTCGCTCAACTACGAAATCCACCGGAACAAAGAACTGATTCTAACCGCCTTTTACCGGAATAAAATGGTGGTGGTGGACAGAACCCGCCACCCCTTGCCAACGGATGAAGCCGCACGGCTGTTGAGGGTAATCCACACCCTGAGCCCGGATTCTCCGGCAACCGGTCCCCTCATGGGTCATGATCAATTGCGCATTGTGGCCACCGACGGCCAAATCCGGCATTTTTTACTTCCGGACAACACGGAAGCCCTCCGCCTGTTGCGGAAACTGGAAGCCGTCGCCCAAAACGGAAAAGGCCATGCCGAACGATCGGCCGCCTACGCCAAACTGGAGCGAATCCGTCCGTTGCCTACCGCCACGCGTGAGAAAGAACCGTTGACGCTGACGGATTTCGAGACCGCCGCGGCCGCGTCCCTGCGGCAGATTCTGGACATGCCGCTCCGTTTTGTTCCCCTGACCACAGCCCTTCACGATGATCTTATCCGTTCCGCGGATGGTCATCGGTTGTTCGTTCTTAAACACGGACAGCATTTGCACGAGATCCGGATTTTTCCGGCCCGCCACCATCCTCCCGAAAAGAAACCCAGTGCCAAACCCTGATTATCATGAAATCCCTCTCCACCATGAAAAACCGTTTCATTCGATCCACCGCCGCGGCCTTGTTGCCGTTCCTGATACTCGTTCTTTGTCCCACTCCGTTCTGGGGCGGAACCGGCACGTTCAAAGACGGCGAATTCGATTTTTGCGTTTCCGTCCGCTTTGAAGCCACTGAGGCGCAGTTGGCGCAAATCCGAACCGCCTTTACCAACGCCAGCCAAATTCTGGCGGACGCCACCGACGGGCAACACCGGTTCGGAACCATAAAAATCGTCAACAACAGCGGCGCATCCCAATCCGCTGAATACTGGGTGAATCCCGGCGCGGGCCGCGCCTACGCCACACAGGGAAAATACGGGGTGCGCGGGGAGCATGTGATGCTCTATTTCGACAGCAATTTCCAAGCCCTCAACGGAGCCAACGGCGACGCTTACACCATAGCTCATGAGCACGCCCACCACGCCTACGGAGTGCTTGACGAATACAGCGGGCCCGGTGGAAACGCCGAATGCGCGGCCCCGCCCGACACGGCGGATCTGAATTATTGTCTAATGGATAATTATTTCACCCGCGGAGGTCGTGCCGGAGGCGGAAGCACTTACACCTTGAAGGAATTTTGTGTGGCGGCCAACCACGACCCCAACGAAAACACCTGGCAACACCATGTCCACGAACAATCCTGCTGGGAATTGATCGCCGCGCACCCGACCCGCAGCGCCAACGCCCCGGCCAATTTGCCCAACACCGAACCCCCGGCCGCCCACGCGGTGACCTTTGAGGAGGGGTTTGCCAATCTCCGGAGCGTGCTCTGCATCGACCGTTCCGGCAGCATGAATTCCCAAAACCGCATGACGTTCGCCCGCAGCGCGGCCAGGATCTTCGTGGATTCCATCACGCTTTCGGAGTTCTTCAGCGGCAGTGTTGAGCCTCCCGAATTCGCCCTCTCCTCCTTCTCCAGCGGGGCCACCCTCGACCGACCGCTCACCACCGACACGGCTTCCATCAAAAGCGGCATCGCCTCGCTGAGCGCGGGCGGCCTGACCAACATCGGAGGCGGCCTGCAACGTTCCCTGGAAACCTTGATGGCCCAACCGGAACGCTCCTGCGATGAGGTTATTATTTTGCTTGGGGATGGCGACCACAATACCGGCACCCACCCCCAGAGCGTGGTGCCCAGCCTGATCGAACAGCATGTGACGGTGATCAGCGTGGGCTTGGGAACGGGACTCAGCACTTCCGGCCAACAAGTCCTCCGGAGTATCGCCACCCAAACCGGCGGTCGCTACTTCGCCGTGACCAATTCGTTTGACCTCGCCGGATTGTTTTTCCGCCTCGCGGCCGAAACTTCGGGGAAGGGTCTGCTGGCCAACGCCCCACTGCCTCTTTTGCCGGATGCCGTGCACGAAATTCCCCTCCAAGTGGAGGAGGGCGCCGCCAGCGTGACGTTCGGTTTGGCCGTGGAGGTGGAGAGTGATCTGGCTAATTTGGAATTGATCTCCCCCTCCTCCCAAGTGATCACTTTCGGCACCCCCGAAGCGGGCGTGGAATTCCACTCCGACGCCAATTTCCGGCTTATGGTGGTGGACGTTCCCGAGCCCGGTCAATGGATCATGCGGGTCACCGCTTCCTCCAGCGCTTCGGGCGGCATGGTGGAGCCGATGGCCATGGTCGATCACGACAGCGTGCAACTCATCGTGGACGTCCCGGAGGGCGACATCAACTACCCGACTCCCCTGTTTATCGAAGCGACTTTGCGCTACCGGGGACAAATCGTAACGGATGTGGACATGACCGCTGACATCACCCGGCCGGACGGCCAAACCGTCACGGTGGTCTTCCGCGATGACGGAACCGGGGGCGACCGCATTCCCGGGGACGGAATCTACGCCGCCACTTTCACCAACTTCAGCGGCGAAGGGGCTTACACCATCAATGTTTCCGCCAGCACCAACGAGGGCAGTGTCACTTTTGAGGGTGAATCCCTCTTCGAGGACCAACCATCCTCCTCCATCCCCGTGCCGGCGCTGACCCGCACCGGCACCGACACCGCCATCGTGGTGGGCGCACCGGTCAGTCAGTTGAATCTCAGCACCGAAAGCGCCTTGGCCGTCAATCCACAAACCGGTCTGCTGGAACAAACGGTCACGGTCACCAATCCCAGCGGCGCCACCGCCGAGGCGATTCTGCTGACGGTAACCAACCTGCCGAGCGGAGCGCGCTGGTATTCCTCCACCGACACCACCGGCAACAACTTGAAGTTCGATTCCCCGCTCGCTCCCGGCGATTCGGTGGTCTTGAAACTGGAATATTATCTGCCCACCCGGGACACGTCCTACACGCCCAACCTGTCCGTTTCCGCCACCACCCCCGACACGCCGGTGGATCCGGCCGGCACCGTCTTGCAAATCAGTCGGCAGGAGCGGCGAAACGACACCCATGTGATCGAATTCATCACCGTTCCGGGACGACAATACATGGTCCAATACCGGGACGGCATGGACGAATCCACTCCTTGGATCAACTCTCCCGCCATCATCATGGCCACTTCCACGCGGGTCATGTGGGTGGACGACGGCCCTCCCAAGACCAAGTCCAAGCCCTCGGAATCTTCATCCCGGTTTTACCGGGTGATTCTCCTTCCGGACAACAATTCCTGACCACCACACCGGAACCAACACATCTGGAAAACCAACCACCATCATGAGCATTCACTCCGCGCCTTTTCATGAGCCGGGCCGCCGCGCCAAAACGCCGGTGCCCGCGGAAACGCGCGGGGCGCAACCCTGATTCACAACAATCCTCCCACACCTGAAAAGCCCTATGAAACACACGATTGTAACCACAGTTCTTCTTCTGGCGGCCATGGCGGGCAACGGCTTCACCGGACAACGACCACAGAAAATCACCTTTGGCCCCGCCTTCGGTTTTAACATCACGGCGGATTTCCACGACGGTTCCATGGCCGCCAATCCCGTCCCCCCGGGCGGCGCGGCCATCGGGGGCGGGGGCGTGCCCGGAACCGTGTTTGAATACCAGGACGGTTTCATTGGCGTGGACAGCAGCGGCAATGCCGGAGGCATGACTTGGTATTGGGGCTACAACGACGCCTCCCAAGTGGACCCGGCCAATGACTGGCTGACCCTGAGCGGAGCAACCGGTAACCACACCGGCTCCACCCAACATGAGAGAGCCAGTGCCCAGCGCGGGTTTGATTTCGCCTTTCAACAAGAACACGGGCGCAGCCGCGACGAAGTCGTCAGGTGGGGAATTCAAATCGGCGCGGGTTGGTCGAAAGCCGATGTTTCCGGCAACACCTCCCGGGCCGTTGACGCCTTTCCCTTGGGCGGAATTTTGGTCCCGACCGCTCCCTACTCCGGCACGGTCAACGGTCCCGGTCCCATGATCGGAGACACGCCGATGTCGGGAAGCAGCGGCGTCCACCATCAACTCGATGCCGATGTGTACGGCTTGCGGGTCGGTCCCTACCTGGAATTTTGGATGCGGGAAAAACTGTTTCTCGGCGTGGGCGGTGGATTGGCCTTGGCCCACATCGACAGCGATTATTCCTATGAACAAAACACCGTGATCGGCGGAGCTCCCGTTTCCCAAACAACCTCAAGCAGCTCCGGAAGCCAAGGCCGGGCCGGAGGTTACGCCGAAATCTCCTTCCTGTGGCATTTAACGGACCACAGAGGCGTTTACACCGGCCTGCGTTACCACAATATCGGGAAATACACCCATAACACAGACGGCATGCGGGCGGATCTTGATCTCAGCCGTTCGCTCTTTTGGCGATTCGGCGGGTTTGTTTCGTTTTAGCAACAGCTGGTCAGTAGCGGGCCCGCTCCGGGATGTCGGTGAAATTGACGGTCAGCAGCAGGAGAAACTTGTAGCGGTTGAAATAGGCCGTGCCTGACAAGGATTCGGTCGAAAAGGCGTTGGCCCCGTCCTGATAATAGCCGAGCAAGGCCAGTTTGGAAACGGTGTTCTGCTTGTTCGAGGAGTAGAGCACGACCTCCGGGAATTCGGAGGTTCCCGCGCCGGGAATGATGATCGGGATGCTGGGAATGCCGAGAAGCGCGTCGGCCACATCGGTGCCGAGAGCGCCGCTGCGCGGCTCCACAATGATTTCCGCGTCGTCCCGACCCGTTTGAAGCAGAGCGCCGTTTTCGCTTAACAAGGCACGGATCGATCCAAGCACGTAGGGGCGGTCATACGCCTCCAGCATGCTCCCTTCCACGAAAACCTTCTTTCCGTTCACCTGGGGAATCTCCACGCCCTCCAGCGCGTGGTCCACCGCCGTGCTGAGCAACAACTGCTCGATGCCCGTGCGCGGACGCTGGGTTTGGGAAGAGCTTGTGCATCCCGTGGCAAAAAGGGCGGCGGCGAGCGCGGCCGCTCCGACGGGGAAAACACGGGAAGGGCGGCGGTGGGTCGTTGGATTCGGTTGGATCATTATCAAGATGGTGAAACGGTGCCAAACAATGCGTCCGGGCATCCCAAAGCTGTAAGTTCAAAAATAACTAAAAACGCCCTCTGAGAAAAACCACCCCGGCCACACCGGGCAAGCGAAGAATCCAAATATTCGGCGGTCATCATCCTCCCGGCTTCCCCCCGCCTCCCTCCAAAAACCAACCCGCCCGGCGAGCGCTGCCGACAACAGCCCAAACGAACGCCCCTCCCAACCCTCCAACCAAAAAGCGACAATACTTTTATCAGCTGATAAAATTAATGTCGTTTTTACAAAATGCACCATGAGGGTTGTTCAACAAGCCGTTGGTGGCGGAGTGGAAGCGGGGGGTGAAAAGGGGCGGGGGTCTGACAGGGTGGGCTTAAGCTTTGGCGGCCGGCTTTGCGGTTTGCAGGGCTTTGTGCTCCTGAAGCGTCAGGCGGCCGTCACCGCAGCCTCCCTCGCCCGCCGGGCGGATTTTCGGGCGGGCAATGTCCAGGGTGCCCTTCCAGGCGTAAGGATCGTTTCCGGCCACCAGGATGATGTCGCGGTAATCGGCCAACGCGGCCCCGGCCTCTTTCGGCATGGTGGCGGCGGTGAACCACGGCAACAGCGACTCGGCGCTCATGTAGTGGTTGACCAAACACCGCCGGTAACCGGACGTGGCCTTGTTCGGCAACGACCGGTGCAGAAGATAGCCGTTGAAAAAGACGATGCTCCCGGCGGAAACTTCGACCGGCACCGCGTCTTCATCGCGGTGGGGAAAATCGTAGGACTCCCGCGCGCAATCGAAGCGCGGGTCGGCGTGCGGGTATTGCGGCCAAAGAATGCCGGGCCGGTGGGAACCGGGGATCACCCAGAGGCAGCCGTTCTCCACCGTGGCATCATCCATGGCGATCCACGCGCCGGTGAGCGACCGGTCGCGGGTCGGAATGTAATCCTCGTCCTGATGCCACGCCTGACCGGGTTTGCCCGCGGCTTTGATGAACAGCATCGATTGCATGCACTTCACATTCGGGCCGATGACCCGCGTCAACACCTCCAGAATCGGCGGTAAATTGACCATGGATCGCAACAAAGGAGAAATTTTGTGGGGCTGGTGCACGCATAGAATTTTGCCCAAAACCCCATCATCACTCTCGGCCGCCGACGAATCCGGCATTCCCTCGACCGGACCCAGCTTGCCGCGGGCAAGGCTCACCGTCTCCCGCAAAAGCTGTTCCAATTGGCCGGCGGAGAGGGCTTTCTTCACCACCAGGTATCCTTGCTGACGGAAAAACTCTTCCGCTTCCGCGCCAATTTCGCCACTGGAAAAAAAGCCGTTACATTGATTCATTACGAAACATCCCGGTTTGAGACCGCTTATTCTTTCCCCCAACAATTCAGTGTCAAAACAATGCGCCGAGGAGAAATCCGCCCATTGCCATGAGGACCGCGACCCCGCCGGCCTCCCCCGCGGGGTTTAATAGGTCACATTGATCAACCGATTCGACGGGACCGATGAAAGCGTGCGGGTCGTTCCATCCGGCCAGAAGATATCCAGGTCAAACGGTCCCGGTTGCGACCCGAGGCCGAAGTGGAGGGTGGCGTCGTTTTGGTTCCCGCGCCCGGTGCCGCTCTCGACCTGGCGGGAGAGAGTCTCCTCCCCGATATGGATGCGGACTTGCGCGCCGATGGCCGAGCGGTTGACGTTGACGCCGTCTCCCCGCAGCCGGACTTTCAACCAGTGGTTGCTGTTGCCCCGGTTTTCAAACAACCGACCCGCCACGTAGAGATCGAGTTGGCCGTTGTTGTTGAAATCCGCCCACGCCGCCTGGTAGGTCGGCGGCAATTCCGCCAAACCGGCTTCGGCGGTCACGTCGCTAAATCGGAAGCCGCCTTCGTTTTGATAGAGCACGGGGTAATTGCGCACGCCGCCCGAGGCGGTTCCGTAAACAGTGGTAAACATCAGGTCCAAGCGCCCGTCGTTGTTAAAATCACCGGCGGCCGGGCTGGCGTAGGATTCCTGATAATAAACCCCGCCGGTCCCCATGTCCTCGAAATGAAATTCTCCCTCCGGCCCGCGGTTGCGCAGGAACCGCGACTGCGGCTGGCCGGCGTGCGCGAAATTTCCGGCAAAGAGGTCGAACCAACCGCTGTTGTTGAAATCGCCCCAGGCCGCCCCGATCGAATGGCCGCCGGAAAACCCGGCCGAGGCGGCGGCCACGCCGCGCGCCGACGCCACATCCGTAAGGGAGGCTGCCCCGTTGTTCTTCCAAAGCTGGTTCGCTTGCAACCGGTAATTGGATACATAGATGTCGAGCGCGCCCGAACGGTCGAAATCGCAAGTGGTCACTCCGCGCGCCCGCCGTCCGGAATATGTCGCGGCGATCACAAACGTGCCGTCCCCCTGATTGATCAGAAGGTAATCCGGCCAGGTGATGCCCTCGCTCCAATTCTCATAGCCGCTGACGTAGAGGTCGAGCCGCCCGTTGCCGTTGAAATCGCCCCAGACCGCCGCCTGCGACACGTATCCATCCGGAAAGGACGGCAGGGGAACTTCCACCACTCCGTTGCCGTGGTTGTTGCGGTAGAGCTTTTGTTGGGTAAACGAAAACAGGTCGGGCCAACCGTTGTTGTTGGAATCGCCGGCCACCACCCAGCCGAGGCCGGAAGCAATCTGGGTGAATCCGTTTCCTTGGTTGTTTCGAAACAGCCGCCCGCCGGCCACCAGATCGGGGAAGCCGTTGTTGTTGAAATCCACCCAGCAAACCGCTCCTCCGACAACCGGTAAACCGAGGGCCTCCGTCCGGTCGGCAAACCGAGTCCGCTCGATCCGGTCCAACCGGGTGGCGCGAAACCGCAAAAACACCGGTTCCCCTTCCATCGGGAGACGCACCCGGCCGAGGGCGGCGGAATCCCGCTCCAAGTGGCGCGGGTTCACGCCGCGCCACAAACCTCCGCCCAGATCGGAACTCCATTCCGCCAGAATGCCGAGCCCGTCGGCCGGGCCCAGATCCACGGTGGCCGCGTGCAGGTGAAACGCCTCGCCGTTAACACCGCTGGAAATAATCGCAAACGTGTCGAACTCCGTAAAGAGGTTTGCCTCCTCGGTTGCCGAGGCGCTGAACAATTCCCCTTCCGGGCCGCGCAGCGAAGTCGAAATCTGCATCATGTTTCCGGAGGCGCGGGTCACGGCCAGGGTGGCCTCATAGACGATCCCCTCCCGCAGGGCCGAGGAAAACGACGCTCCACCGCCGGCGGTCATCGACTCCCAAACCCCGATCACGTTGAGCAGCGCGTTGGAGGACGCGCCCGGACGCACCCGGAGCCCGACCGAGCCGCCCTCGCCAAAATTCCCGATCATGCACCCGTAGCCAACCACCCCGGAAAAGGTGGAGTTGGAGTTTCCCTGCCCGTCGGCGGCCAGGCGATGGTTCATCGACGTGTCGAACAAACCGAAACGGACAAAATTCGGATCCTCCACCCCTTCGGTTCCCGTAAACGACAACCCAAACCGGACACGCAAGGTTTCCCCCGGGGCGATGGAAACGGTTTCGCCCGGCTCGGTGAAATAAGCCGTCAGCAAGGCGGACCCGCCGCTCAGGCTTTGACTCAGCCGGCCGGGCTCGACCGCGACCGTTGCCGACGCCCGCCCCGAATACCACGCGGCGGTTTCCGGTGTGTTTTGCACATTCCGAACGCCGCCCGCCCAAGTTTCCCGCAACCAGGTCGTCGCCCAACCGAGCGCTCCCCCTTGGACGGCGGCCTCCCGCAACGGCGCTTCCAACACGAGAAAATCCCCGTGCCGGTTTCGCTCCACGACCGGCCGCGGCAACTGCCCGCGCCCACTCACCCGTGGATCGAGATCGAAAGCGAATTTAAAGACATTGGGCACGCCGTCGCCGGAAGGATTCGCCAACGCAACCCGTTCCTCCAAAGTCAAACCGGGAAATTGGTCCACCCAATCGTGGTAACCTCCGGGAGACGACTCCGCCGGAAGCGCTCCCGCCGCCAAAGCGGCCAGGCCAATAATTCGGGAAGGCAAGCGCCAGGGGGATTTTCCGCAAACGGTCATTTGGCGAATTCACCACCGAAACCGTTCAACCGCAAGAGGTGTTTTCCCACGGAACCCGGTTGCCCTTCGGATGCGCCCGGCGCTTGCCAATATGAGCAATCGCTCCATACTAAAACCATTATGAAATCGCGCCCCGTTTGCTTGTTTTTGTTTCTGATCACCCTCTCAGCACTGTCCGCGGCGGATTCGCCCGATACCTGGACCAACCAAGACGGGCAGACCATGACCGCCACCGTCACCGCCGTGGAGGAAAGAATCGTGGTTTTTGAGCGGGACGGACAAACGTTCCGCTACCCGATCGCCAACCTCGTGGAGGAAGACCAGCAGCGGGTGCGGGAACGGGCCGAACAATTGGCGGAACAGGCGAAGGCGGAGGAGGCCCGTGAAAAGGTGGCGCGGGAGTTGCGGGGAAATTTGGTCGGCGTGCGGGGACGGCGGGTGGCCAACCTGCCCGCCGACACCGTGGAGGATAAAACGCTTTTCGCCCTCTACTACTCGGCCGCCTGGTGCGGCCCTTGCCGCAACTTCACCCCCCGGCTGGTCGATTTTTACGGGGAGATGCGCGAAAAACATCCGGATTTTGAAATCATTTTGGTCAGCCGGGACAGCAGCCCTTCCAATATGGAGGGCTACATGCGGGATTTCAACATTCCGTGGCCGGCCGTGCGGCACAACCGGATCAACCAAATGGATCTGTTGAAGAAGTATTCCGGCAGCGGCATTCCCAATCTGGTCTTCATCGACGGCGGCGGGGAAGTTTTGTCGAGCAGCTACGTGAACGGGCGCTACCGCGGCCCAACGGCGGTCATGCGCGACATCCGGCGGCATCTGGAAACCCAGGGCCGGTAAACCGGGGTTCCGGGGCCAAATCCCACCCGGTCTCGTGCCACCGCCGCTGTTCCGGCTTGCTTCCGGACGGTTTTCGGCCATCAACCTCAGGACCATGGCTTCAAAACTGAAAGTTGGGGTGGTCGGTTCCGGAGGCGTGACGCGCGCCTTTCACATGCCCGGCTGGGCGGCGGTTCCGGATTGTGAAGTGGCGGCGGCTTGCGACAGCCACCGGGAAACGGCGGAAAAACTGGCCGGGGATTTCAAGATCCCGTCCGTCCACACCGACTACCGGGATTTGGTGGCGGACCCCGCAATCGACATCGTCGATGTTTGCACGCCCAACCAACTGCACACCGAAATCGTGATCGCCGCCCTTGAGGCCGGCAAAAACGTGCTCTGCGAAAAACCGCTCGCCACCACCACCGCCGACATCCACCGGATCGGGGAGGCCGCCGCCAAGGCCAAGGGGATTCTCATGGTCGCCCAAAACCAGCGGTTCACCCCGGCCGCCGTCGCCATCAAGCGGTTCCTGGAGGAACGCGACCTCGGCGAGGTTTATTACGCCCGCATCCACGCCACCCGCCGCAACTGGATGCCGGCCCGCCCGGGGTTCATCGACCCGGCGCTCAGCGGGGGCGGCCCGTGCATGGACATCGGCGTCCACGCCCTCGACCTCGGTCTTTGGCTGATGAATTTTCCGAAGGCGGTGCGGGTCAGCGGACGCGTCCACACCAATTTTGCCAAGGGCTGGGACATTCCCGGCGGTTGGGGCGAGTGGGACCGCGATCTCGTCGGGGTGGAGGATTTTGCCTCCGGGTTCATTCATTTTGAAAACGGCGCCACCATGGTTCTGGAAGCCTCCTGGCTCCATCACCAGAAAGAGTCCCAGGACTTCAGCGCCCAGATTTTCGGCAAAAACGGAAGCATCCACTGGCCCTCCGGCGAATACGCCTCCGTTTTCAACCGCGCCCTGGTGGACGCCACCGTGCTGCCGGCCAGCGGCCTGCAGCCGTCGCACACCGAGGAAATCCTCGCCTTCGCCAAGGCGGTGCGCGGGAGCGACCCCTCCCCCGTCCCTTACACCGACAGCCTGAAGGTGATCGGCATTCTCGAAGGAATCTACGAATCCTCCAAACAAAACCGGGAGATCGCACTCGCCTGAAGCGGGCATCCCCACCTGTATCCAGATTATCATGCAACCTGTCACCATCTCGTTTCTCTCCACCGCCCACATCCACACCAAAAGCTTCCTCGACAACATCGCCCAGGCCGGTGACGGCCGGCGGGCGCGCATGATCTGGGACGATGTGGAGGAACGCGGGCGGCGCTACGCCGAAAGCGCGGGAGCGCAATTTACCGCCGATGCCGCCGCGGTGATCCATGACCCGGAAACCGACGGCTTCATCATCTGCGCGGAAAACACCCGCCACCTGCCGCTGCTGGAAGCGGTGATTCCCGTGGGCAAACCGGTGTTTTGCGAGAAACCGCTGGTGACCTCCACCGCCGACCTGAAGCGGGTGCGGTCCCTTCTCGAACAGCATCCAGAAACGACGTTGTTTTGCGGATACTTTCAGCCCTGGTCTGCCCAAATGGCGGGTATCCGGCGGTTGATCGAGGAGGAGGCGTTTGGCCAGATCACCTCCGTTCGTTACCGCAACGCCCACCACGCCGCCTACGGCCGGTGGTTCGACAATCCCGACGTGGCTTGGTTTTGCCAGCCCGCCCTATCCGGCGGCGGCGCCTTGATCGATCTCGGCACCCACGCCCTCCACCTGCTGCGCCTCCTGTTTGGCCCGGCTGATAAAGTGTGGGCGCAGGCCGGGAACGAGTCCGGCAACTATCCGGAGGTGGAGGATTACGCCACGGTTCACCTTCGTTTCGCCAACGGCGCGCGCGGGTTGATGGAAACCTCCTGGACCCACACCGGCGGGTTGAACGGCTTGGAAATCACCGGATCGAAAAAAAGCCTTTGGAACACCGCCGACGGCTACGTGACCGGAGCGCCCGGCGAGACCCCCGTTCCGGTGCCTCCGGGCGAAGGGTCCCCCACCCGCGTGGACAGGCTGGTCGCGGCGGTCCGCGGAGAGGTGGGCGAAGCCGAGCGGCAAGCCGATCTCGCGGCGACCATGGACGCGGTGGCCATCGTCGAAGCCGCCTACCGTTCGGCCAAAAGCGGTGCCTGGGAAACGACGGTTTAAAAGTAACGCCGCGGGCCGGACGAAAAGTTTTTTTATAGGAGGGGTTTTACGCCCTCGTTGATTCTACCGATTTGTTGGGCCTTGTTCTTTACGAAATCCCACCGACGGGTCCATGGGATCTACAGAAGCTGGTATAAAAGAATATTCTTTCCTTCGCATATCAAAATCGAAGCGGCCCAGATACCTTTCAGCTTCGCCAACATTCTCGACCGGGATGGTGAAGTGGATACCTCCGTGATCCTCGATTTCTAGAGAACTATCTCGTAGTCGAACAACAATCCAACCTAACCCCCCGGTGTCAGGCGAAATCGTCGCTCTTTCCCTCCCTCCGGAGTGTCTTATTTCCAGGACCCGCTGGTAGACGGAAAACGAAGGGTGCATGCTGTGAAGAAGGACCCCAATCCACACCCCGTGAAGACTGATGTCCGTCAAAAAGTCTGGATTGGTTCCAGCAGCCTCAATCGTGCCCAGCAGTAGAACTGAATGCAGCCAAGCAGTATCAGCTATTTCATTTGCCGTCATCCCTGCTGGAAGGTCGACGGTATATCCCCTACGCACAAACCTCAGCTCCGGAACCTCGGACTTGATGCTATGATCGATTAAAAGGATCGAAAGGCCGTTCCGTCCTGCCTTCTGGGAAACCGTTATCCTTAGCTCTGCCGTGGTGTTCGGATCGCCCACTGAATCCACAAGCTGGACCCGGTGGTGAGGAGATAGACCGCGCGAACGCGAATCATCGAATCTTTCCTGAATTCCATTTTCTATAACGTCGGCATTTGGGCCGTCAGCATGAGCGGAAATAACGGTTTTCGAGATATGCGACAGGGTTCCGAGGTCGGCATAAAACCCGTCAAGCTCGGGAGAACCAAAGTCGTGCTGCTTCTGAAGCGCAAACAAGCTAGGCGTTATTAACGTAAGGATAAGTAAAATGGTCAGCCGTTGCATCAAACCAATACCTGAAAATTGACAAAAATGAGATGTCGCCCGGACCTCCAGCACTATTCCACAGCCAGTTTTTTGAAGAGGTCCGAGGCCGAATCAAACCGCTCCAGTTTCTCGGGGTGCTCGGCTTCCTCCATCGCGCAACCGTCTCGGCGTTAGGCAGGCGGCGAACGAACTCAACCACCTCACACCGCTCATTTCGGAGAGGCGTTGGATGTCTGCAATGATTTTTGCTGCGTCCATTATTGATTAGCATCGGCGATTCTCCGGGATTTTCAAGCTTCCTATTCACCGGACACTCCATTCGAAGCGTTCCGGTCGGCGTTATCACGGGACTTCCGCTTGCCGGTCTTGTTGCCGGGGAGCGAACGAAAGACGTCACGTCGAAGGAACGGTGAATAGGGCGCGCCTTGAATTTTAACACCGCTTGCTTCCGAGGCTCCGACTGACCCTGCTGGGTGATCCATGTTCAATCGATTTGCGATCCTGGGATTGTTCGCCGAACTCTTTGCGAAACCCGTTCATTCTTTCCTGAGCGCTGCAGCCGCAATTTTCCACGGGATGGTCTAACTTTTTTAAGCTGCTTCCGGCGTGGGGCTTTCGATACGAGTCTCGAACGAACCCCATGCAATCGAGTTGGGATGGCTCAGCGAATAACTCACTTGAAGGCTGAATGATCGAGCAAGGCTCGATGCCACGGGATGGTTGGGTCATCGAGCAAGGCTCGATGCCACGGGGATGGCTCGATCCCAGGCGCGGGTGCAGGTCATCGAGCAAGGCTTGATGCCACGGGATGGCATGGCCCGCTTGGTCATCGAGCAAGGCTTGATGCCACGGGGTTGACCCGGCGGCTGGGGTTTTCCAATCTCGGCGCGGTATCCAAAATTTTCCACCATGAAACTGATTCTCCGACTTCTGGCAGGCATTGTCATCGGTATCCTCCTCGGGCTGGTCTCGCCGGACTGGCCGCTGCGGTTGCTCCTCACCTTCAAATCGCTTTTCGGGCAATTCATCGGGTTCGCCATTCCGCTGATCATCCTGTTCTTCATCATGAGCGGGATCGCCAGCCTCGGGCGCAGCGGCGGCAAACTGCTCGGCATCACGGTCGGAACGGCCTACAGCTCGACCATCCTGGCCGGGACCCTCGCCGTCCTGCTCGGGCTGTGGATCATTCCGCTGCTGGCCGGCGAACCGGGGGAAACGGCGGAAGCCGGCCGTGTTTTGGAACCGTTTTTCCGACTGGAAGTGCCGCCGGTGCTCCCGCTCTCCACCGCGCTGGTGGCCGCCTTCGTGTTTGGCATCGGCATCGCCGCCTCCGGGGCGGAGCGCCTGCGGGCGCTGGCCGATGAAGGCCGCGGCGTGATCGAGTGGTTGATCGGCAAGCTGATCATTCCGCTGCTGCCCTACTACATCGCCGGCATTTTCGCCGAGCTGGCCCTGGAGGGAACCGTTTTCGCCACCTTGCGGGTTTTCGGGCAGGTGCTGGTTTTCATCCTCGTTTTGCACTGGCTTTGGCTGACCGTGCTCTTTCTGCTGGCTGGAGCCGTCACCGGGAAATCCCCGGTCAAGAGCCTCATCACGATGCTGCCCGCCTATTTCACCGCCCTGGGAACCATGTCGAGCGCGGCCACCATTCCGGTTTCGCTGCGGCAGAACAAGGCCAACGGCGTCCGCCCGGCCCTGGCCAATTTCGCGGTCCCGCTGTTCGCCACCATCCACCTCGCCGGCAGCACCATCACCCTGGTTGGCTGCGCCATCGCCGTGATGCTGCTGTCGCCGGACCTGACCCCGCCGCCGGCCTTGGCGATGATCCCGTTTGTGCTGACCCTCGGGGTCACCATGGTGGCCGCGCCGGGAGCGCCGGGCGGAGCGGTCATGACCGCCCTCGCCCTGCTGCAGGGGATGCTGGGCTTTCCCGAAGCCGCCCTCGGCCTGATGATCGCCCTCTACATGGCGCAGGACAGTTTCGGCACCGCCTGCAACGTGACCTGTGACGGGGCGCTCTCGCTCATGGTGGACCGCATCGCCGACGCCCCGGAGATTTCCGGCCAAACGGCGGAGGAGAGTTGATATTTTATTTTGGATTTTGGATTGGGGATTTTGGATTTGAAAGGATTGGCGGCGAGAGAGGGGATTTTTTTCGACAAACGTTTTGCCCGCGCGGCGGATTAGTGCAGGCTCGACCCCAAGCATGAGCCTTCGTTTCCAGATCCTCGGCAGCAGCAGCTCCGGCAACTGCGCCTTCCTGCAAACAGGCGACTGCCGCATCCTCATCGACGCCGGGTTTTCCGCCCGCCGCATCGGTGAATTGCTGGAGGATATCGGCGAACACCCGGAGAACCTCGACGCCGTTTTCGTGACCCACGAGCACAGCGATCATGTGGCCGGCATCCGGGGGCTTTCCCGGCAACCCAATCTGGAGGTCTTCGCCAACGCCCCCACCGCCCAAGCCGTTCGGCGCGGGCTGAAACGCGAGGTCAATTGGCGTGTTTTTGAAACCGGGACCACCATCCGCTTCCGCGATTTGGAAATCGAGAGTTTCTCCGTTCCCCACGACGCCTATGACCCGGTCGGGTTTCTCTTCCGCCAGGGAGGCGACCTGTTTCATCCGGAAAAATCGGTGGCATGGATCACCGACCTCGGCCACGTTCCCCAACTGGTGCGGGAAAAAGCGCGCGGAGCGCACATTCTGGTGCTGGAGAGCAACCATTGTCCCCGCCTGCTTCAGCGGAGCGAACGGCCTTGGTCGTTGAAGCAACGGATCGCCAGCCGCCACGGCCACCTGAGCAACGAGGCCGCCAGCGACTGGTTGCGGGAGACGGAAAACCCGGCGTGGCGGCAGGTGTTTCTCGGCCATTTGAGCAACGAATGCAACAGCGTGGCCGCGGTGGAGGAGGCGTTTGCCTTCGCCCGGGGCGGCGGGGTGCCGTGGGATCTCGACATTATCGAGTCGGGCCGGGGCGGAAGGTGCTGCGAATTGTGAGGCAGCGCGGGCGGGGCGAAGGGGCGTCAGTTTCGGGGCTCGTAAGCCGGATTTTGTCTCCCCTCCGAAGAGGGGGGCGTTCATTTATCTAACCAGTCCTTGCGAACCGGTTCTCCGCCGAAGCGGAGTGCGGCTCACCCGGAACGATGTGGACGGGCCGCCCGCGTTCCCTATTTGGCCTTGCACCGGATTGGGTTTATCCTGCCCGCGCGGTTGCCCCCGCGGCGGTGGGCTCTTACCCCACCTTTTCACCCTTACCCCCCAATGATCTCAAATCTCAAATTTGAAATTTAAAATCTTCGGGAGGCGGTATCTTTTCTGTGACACTTTCCGTCGCCCCGCTTTGAAACGGAGCGCCCCCGTTTTCACGGGGAATCCCGCCCTGTGGTGTCCGGACTTTCCTCCAAGCGGCGTTGCCACCGCCCGGCGAACGACACGGCCCCGAAACTAACGCTCCCAATATAGGATGCGCCCGCAGCAATCACAAGTGGCAATTTTCACGTTCCGGCGGACGTCGTCCTCCACCTCGCCGGAGACCCGCAGGTGGCATCCCTGGCAGGTTTTCTCCCGCAGCGCGACCACGATGGGCATGCGGGCCAGTCCCGCCTGGCGGTCGTAAACCGCGAGCGCTTCCGGCGCCGTATCGGCGCGGGCCGCATCCACCTCCGCGCGGGCGGTCTCCAATTCGGCTTTCAGGGAAATTTCCCGGGCGCGGTGATCGGCGATCCTCTCCTCCAAGGGACCGATGATGCCGCGGAAATCCGTTTCGATGCTCTCCATCCGGCTTTTTTCCTCATCCAATTCGATCAGGAGGGAAATGCCGCGCTCCTCCAGTTCGTTGATTTTTCCCTGGACCAAGTCGATCTCGTGGGTCAACGCCTTGTATTCCTCGTTTTTCTTCACCTGAAGCTGCTGGTTCTTGTAGCGCGCGATTTGCTGTTCGGCTTCGGCGATGGAGCCGTCCACCTCCTTGCGGGAAACCTCGAGTTCGCGCAATTTGCCCTTGGAGGCTTCCAAGCGGGCTTTTTCAGCGGCGATTTTTTCCTCCAGGGAGAGGATCTCTTTCGGGATGGCGGCGATTTGTTGCTCGAGACCGCGGCGGCGAATGTCGCGGTCTTGAAGAATGAGCAGTTTTTCCAGCTTTGGATCGGGCATGGTGATGGCTGTTGGCTAAATGTAATACATGGCTCCGGAAGGCTGCGATGCCAGGGTGTCGAGGGTGATGCCGCGGGTTTGCGTTTCCAGCGTCCGCTGCACCTCTTTCCAGACCTCCCGCACGCGCTGGCCGGATTCCCCTTCGCCCCCGATGTCAAACTCCAGCATCTCGGGATCGAGGGCCTTGACGATGTCATGCAGGGAAATTTCCTCCGGCGGGCGTGAGAGAGCGTAGCCCCCGAATTTTCCCCGTTTGCTGGTGATAAAGCCGGCGTTGCGCAGTTCGGCGAGAATTTGGGCGAGGTAATTCGCGGGAATGGCCTCGGAGGCGGCCAGTTCCCCAATGTGAAACAGGTCCGGCCGACCGTGGCCGCGGGCCATCTGGGCGAGGACCCGACAGGCATAATTAACTTTGACGGAGAGCTTCAATCGCACCCTGTTGTGCAATCTTCAGTGCGCCGCCGCAAATAAAAAGCGGCGCAAAGCGCAAGGAGTCGTGCCGACCGGCCGAAAGCGGGCGCACGCGGGCGGGCGGCCCTCAAACCCCCGCCTCAAGCACGCGTTCGCGGTAGAACGCTTCGGCCAACTCGAATATGCGGCGCAGGTCATCGAGACCGCAGGCTTCCTCGGCGAGGGCTTGCATCTCCCGGTAGGAGACGTTGCGGATGAGGTAGCGGACCACCGGGATGGAAGAGGGGGACACGCTCAATTCGTCCACCCCGAGCCCCAGCAGCAGGGGAACGTAAATCGGATCGCCGGCCATCTCGCCGCAGACGCTGACCTTCACGCCCGCCTTGCGGCCGGCCTCCACCACGTTGCGGATGATCCGCAGGACGGCCGGGTGGGCCGGCTCGTAGAGATGGGCGATGCGGTCGTTGAGGCGGTCGATGGCGAGCAGGCACTGGATAAGGTCGTTGGTGCCGATGCTGAAAAACGAACAATGCCGGGCCAGCGCGTCGGCCATCATCGCGGCCCCGGGCACCTCGATCATGCTGCCGACTTCGATGTCGGCGCTAAACGGAATGTCCCGCCCCCGCAGCTCCTCCTTGACCTCCTCCAGGATCGCATTCGCCTTGAGCAGCTCCTCGCAGCCGCTGATCATCGGGTACATGATGCGGACATTGCCGTAATGGCTGGCCCGCAGGATGGCCCGCAGCTGGTCCTTAAACACGTCGGTGTATTCCAGGCAAAACCGGATCGCGCGGAAGCCAATAAACGGGTTCGCCTCCTCGTTGAAATAAACCGAGGAACGCTCGACCTTGTCCGCCCCGAAATCGAGCGTGCGGATGACCACCGGCTCCGGGGCACACGCTTTGGCCACCTTCGCGTAGGCTTGAAACTGCTCCTCCTCGCCGGGAAAACCGGGGCCGTTCAAAAACAGGTACTCGGTGCGGAACAGGCCGACCCCGGACGCGCCCGATTGTTGCACGCGCTCCAGGTTGTCCGCCCCCTCGATGTTGGCCCGCAGGGTGATTTCGCGCCCGTCGAGCATGACCGGCGGAAGCGAGGCGACCGACATGATGCGCTCGTCGAGGGATTTTTTTTCCCGCTGGATTTTGCCGTAGCGGGCCATGGTCGCCTCGGAGGGATTGACCACCACCAGCCCGTCATACCCGTCCACCAAAATCCAATCGCTCCCGCGGATATGCTTGGAGAAGTCGCGCAAACCGACCACAGCCGGGACGAGAATCGAGCGGGCCATGATGACCGCGTGGCTGGTGCGGCTGCCGACATCGGTCACGATCGCCTGCACCTTTTCCGCGTCGAGCCCGGCGGTTTCGGACGGGGTGATGTCGTGGCAGACGAGGACGCGGGGCTCCGCCATTTTCGGGATCCCGTGGGAAGCCACGCCCATTAAATTTTGCAACACGCGCCGGGAGACGTCGCGGATGTCGGTGGCGCGTTCGCGCAAATACTCGTCATCGATGCGGGAGAAGGCGTCGATGTAGCGGTTGGAAACCGTGTCGAAGGCGTGCCCGATGTTGATCCCGCCCTCCTCCATCTCACGGATGGTTTCGTCGATGAGCGCCTTGTCCTCGATCACCAACAAGTGGGCGTCGAAAATCCGGGCTTCGTCCTCCCCCAGCTTGGCCGCGACTTCGGCGCGGATTTTGGAAATTTGGTGGCGGGTGTCGAGCAGGGCTTTTTCGAAGCGGTTGACCTCTTTGGGAAAATCCTCTTCGGACACGCTGTCGTCAGGAACTTCCAAATCATGCGCGAGCATGAGAGCCACCTGCCCGTGCGCAACGCCGGGCGAAGCGGGTATTCCCTTGACTACATGATCTGGTGGATACGGTGGCAGCATGCCTTCATTGCGTCTTAACTAAAATGATCCGCCCCGGCGAAAGCGCCGCCTTTCAATTGTCGGCGCATGCCCCCACGGCAAATCAAAACTAAACGGGGGCCGCAAAAGCGGGTCAATCCCGCATTTTTCCACTGGAAACCGGCGTGGGTGATGCAAAGTGCGGGGAAAGCAACAGGGGTGGCGGCTGCATGCCGCTTGTTTTCATGGCAAAGCGGCTGGCCTGCGACGAGCTCAGCCGTGTCGAAGCCACTTCCACTTTCCCGCGGAATGAATCACAACCGAAACCGGCTCGGCGGCAAACGGCTCCGGTGTTGCCCGGTCACCAATCCTCATCCCCCAGGGCAAAATTAACGGCGGTGATGCCGGCGGCGGCGCAGGCGTCCATCACCCGCACAATCACCTCGTGCCGGGCATCGCCATGGGGCTGGATGGTCACGCGGGGTTCAACCCGGTTGGCCTCGCTGGCCTCGCGGAAACGGAGCAGCATGCCGGTTAATTGCACCAGCCGGGCGGCCCCCGGTTCGTCGTAGGCATACTCGTTCACCAAAACGCTCCCGTCACCGGTGACTTCGATGATCTGCTCATCCGGCATTTCCAAGGGTTCGGTTTGCTCCACCACGCCGGGAAGTTGAAAGGAAATATCGGCTTCCTGCCGTTGCAGGGTCGAACTGACCATGAAATAGATCAGCATCAAAAACACCACGTCGATCATCGGCGCGATTTGCATTTGCGGTCGGGGATAAACCCGTTTGCGGGGACGAACGGCCATGGTTTGCGCTTCAGGACGACTGGTGGGTGGAATAAATCACATCGCTGGCACCGGCCTCGGCACAGAGCCGCAGCACCGCTTGAATTTTGTCGAACGTGGTTCCCCGGTCCGCCCGAACCTGCACCCGCAATTCGGGCAATTCGCGCAAGGCCCCGCGGATCTCCGCGCCCAGTTCGTCCAAGGTGACCGGGCGGGCCCCCATGAACAAAGCCCCGTCCTCCTGGACCGTGATGATGCCGCGATTGGCCAAATGCTCCGGCACCTTGCTCTCGGTCGATTCCGGCAAATCAACCTCCACCGTCTTGTCGGCCTGGGCCAGCGAGCTGACGCACATGAAAAAAACCAGCAGCAAAAACACCATGTCGATCATGGGGGCCATCTGGAAGTCCTCGGCGTGGCGTTGTTTGGAACGAAGTCGCATGGATCGAATTTCCGGAACCATTCTGGGGAAGACAGGTCAATAGACAAGTCCGCGATTCCCGTTCTTTGCAGATAAATTCCAGTCCTTTTCGAAAGCCAAAAAAACTGCGAATTTTTTAAAAAAAGTCTTTGACTCTCGTGAAAAAAACCATTTGGTTACTTTCACAATCAATTTCCCCCGCTTAGCGGGGGTTTTGGGGTAACTAAGAAAGAAAGCAGCTGGCGGGTGGTTTAGGGGTAGGCCACCCGCCTTTCTTTTGCCCGGAAAGGTCTTTACGCGGAACGCCCCTCCCAACATGCTTAGCGGCTTTTTCAATATTCTGAACCGTGGAAAAAGTCACTGACATCAACATCCTCGCCAACCAGCCGCTGCCTTCACCGGCTTCGCTTGTGCGGCAATTGCCAAAATCCGAAGAAGAAGCCCGTTTTGTGGCCAAGAGCCGGGAGGAAATCCACCGCATCATTTTCGGGGACGACAAACGCCTGCTTCTGGTTCTCGGGCCTTGTTCCATTCACGATACCGACGCCGGGTTGGAGTATGGACGCAAATTGGCGGCCCTCGCCCGCGAGGTTTCCGACCGCCTGATGCTGGTGATGCGGGTTTATTTTGAAAAACCGCGCACCACCGTCGGCTGGAAGGGGCTGATCATGGATCCGCGCCTTGACAACAGTTGTGACATCGATGCCGGTTTGCGCCTCGCCCGGTCGTTTCTGCGCGATGTGATCGACCTCGGCCTGCCGACCGCCACGGAATTGCTCGACCCGATCACGCCCCAGTACATCGCCGATCTGATTTGCTGGTCGGCCATCGGCGCCCGCACCACTGAATCGCAAACCCACCGGCAAATGGCCTCCGGTCTCTCCATGCCGCTCGGCTTTAAAAACGGCACCGACGGCAACATCGCCACCGCCATCAACGCCATCAAGGCGGCCAGCGGTCCCCAGACCTTCCTGGGCATTGACCACGAGGGAAAAGCCTCGGCGGTGACCACCCGCGGCAATCCGAATTGCCACGTGATTCTGCGCGGCGGCTCGCGCGGCCCCAATTACGATGCCGCCAGCGTGGCCGAAACCGAAAACCTGCTGGAAAAGGCGGGCCTCATCCGGGCCGTAATGATCGACACCAGCCATGCCAACAGCGCCAAAGATCCCGCCAACCAGCCCAAGGTCGGCGCGGAAGTTCTCCGTCAAGTCACCGAAGGCAACACCTCCATTATCGGCATGATGATGGAGAGTAATCTGGAAGGTGGAAACCAAAGCTTTCCCCAGCCCAAGGAGGCGTTGCGCCGGGGGGTCTCGATCACCGACGGCTGCATCGACTGGAACACCACCGAGACCTTTGTGCGGCAGGCCCACCAGTCCCTGGCCGGACGCTTTGGCGGCTGATTGCCCGTCGGGTGATTGCCGGCTGGCGCGCAACCTGCCAAACGCGTCGCGGTTTGCTCAGTCGAGCCGCCGAATGCGGATGTTGCGGAACGCTACCTCCTGGCCGTGGTGCTGCAACCCGATGTGCCCGTCGCGGATTTGGGCGAATTTGTCGTAAACCCGGAACTTGCTGGCGGCGATTTTTTCCGCCAGCGCGGGATCGTCGAGGTGGTATGACAAAACCTTTTGCCCGTTGAGCCAATGTTCCACCCGGCGGTTGCGGATGACGAGGCGGGCGGTGTTGAATTCTCCCACCGGCTTCAGCTCCTTGTCCGCCGACGGACCGAGCAAATCGTAGAGCGACCCGGTAGCCTGCGGGCTGTCCGGTTTCTGATTGTAACCAAGGTCATCGAGAATTTGAAACTCCGGCGCGTAATGCCAGATGGTGGACACCTCTTCGGTAACCCCGAAGAAAATCCCGCTGTTGCCCCGTTCCACCACCCGCCATTCCAGGCGAAGCTCAAAGTTTTCGTAGGTTTCCCGGGTGATGATGTCCGCGTGTCCCCGGCCGGGCACGGTGCTCAGAATCCCGTCCCTGACCAGCCAACCGCTCTCCGGAAAACCCTCCTGCCGAAAGCCCCGCCACGCCTCAACTGAAGAACCGTCGAACAAGACCGTCCAAGCTGAATCGCTTTCAGCCATGGAAGGGCTTGAGCCGGTGGCCGCGCACCCGCCTGAGAAGAAACCCGCTCCAAGGGCGAGGAAAAAACCGGTCCCGGCAAACGGGGCGGCGGCGAGCTTCAAGGTGGCGGAAACGCATGAAAGGAGCGCGATGGATTTCATGCGGTCAGTTTTCCGGCCCGCAACCCGGCTGGCAATTTTTTTCCCACTGGCATTTTGCGGAAATCTTGGTAGCTGGCCGTGCATCTGGAACCCTACCTCGACCGTTCCGAAGAGGTTTACGCGTGCCCGAGCAATGACGCCGCCCGCAATATCCACTCCAACGAGGTGACTTTCCTTCTCAACCACCGTCTGAACAGCGGCACGCTTCCCACGATGCCCTTCGGCACGGCACCGGGCGTTCCCAAACGCATTCACGAAATCGAAGCCGCCGGCACCATGGGTGAAGCCCGCAACGCCACCGAACCGAGCCTGATTTGGATGATCAGCGACATCGACAGCGTCAACTATGGCGGCTTCCTCGGCTTTCCCGGCGCCAATGCTCCCGGCGCCATCCCTTTCGCCCATTCGGGCGGGCGAAACTTCGCTTTTTTCAGCGGCCACGTCGAATACCGCCGCGAGACCAATTTTCCGGCCAATCCTCATTGATGGCATTAAGCCTGGTGAAGCAAAGAATCGCAAAGGGAAGCAAAAGCATCAAAAAATCTCTTGATCAGTTGACAAGTTTTCATCATGGTGTGCGGATAATGAAAACCAAGCGCTCCATACCGATTGCTTTCCTTAGCCTGAGTATTACCGCCTCCGCTGCTTTGGGGCAGGTTCTGAGTTACACCACACCGGGGGCCACATTGCTGGAAACCTTCGACAACCCGTCGGAAGACGGTTGGGTGGCCAACACCAACGTGCCGTGGGATGACGGCCAGATCGTGTCAGGGTGGTTTGCCCGCTATTATAACAGCGCGGATGAAACCTACACCGTTCCCCCCAATTTCCGCATCAGTTCCGGGGGCTCCACCAGTCCCCGAAGCCTTCATCTTTTCCGGCCGGACGACAATCCTCAGAACGGGTCCCTGGGCATCCGCCCGTTTGACGGCACGACCGGAGCCCCGAATACCGGCAGCGGGGTTTTCATCGGGGCACCGATTCAAAACCAAACGGGGATCGACCTGACCTCCTTCACCTTGGGCTACACCGGCATTCAATGGTGGATTCGCACCGGCGAGCAAAACACGTTTGTCGTCTCATGGTCCACGGACGCCACTTCGCTGGAGGATGGAACCTGGACGGTGATCCCAAGCCTGCAATACAACTCTCCCTTTTTCTCCGATACCAGCTTGCAAATCGACGGTGCCGATCCCGACAACCAAATCACCCTGGGCCCTGTCAGCGTCAATTTGAATGATCCTTTGGCTCCGGGTGAAACCCTTTGGATTCGTTGGTTCGGTGAAAATGTGGGCGGCATCGACCAAAGCATTTCCTTCGATAATGTCGCCTTCACGGCCGTCCCCGAGCCAACCACCTGGGCTTTGTTGTTCGGCTTGGGCACCTTGGGAATGGCAGGTTGGCGCCGCTTCCGGCGTTGACCCTAAAAGGCTCTATCCTATTCCCTAACAAGAAGCCGTTCCCGCCGCCCGCGGAACGGTTTTTTTTGCTGTGAAACCAGCGCCACTTCAACCAGATTGGGTGGCCATGAATGTTTTGGTTATCGGAGGAGCGGGCTACATCGGCAGCCATTGCGCGCGTCAACTGCGGGAGGCGGGGCACCGTCCGGTCGTTTTGGACAATCTGGTCTTTGGGCACCGGGCGGCGGTGGCCGACGGGGTTCCGTTTTACGAAGCCGACCTCGGTGATGCTGAAACGGTGGGAGCCGTTCTCAAGAAAGAGCGCATCGACGTGGTGATGCATTTCGCGGCGTTTGCCTATGTGGGCGAATCGGTGACCGATCCCTTGAAATACTATTTCAACAACGTCGCCGCCACCCTGCGACTGCTCCAAGCCATGCGCGACGCCGGGGTGTGGAAATTCGTTTTTTCCTCCACCTGCGCCACCTACGGGTTGCCGGAAAAGCTGCCGATGACCGAGGATCTGCCCCAAGTGCCCATCAATCCCTACGGCCAGACTAAACTCGACATTGAAAACGTCCTGCGCGCCCTCGCCCGCGCCCACGGGTTCAGCTCCGCCGCCTTCCGCTATTTCAACGCCGCCGGAGCCGCCGAGGACGGCTCCATCGGCGAGGACCATGACCCCGAAACCCACCTCATTCCGCTCGTCGCCGACGTGGCGCTCGGCAAACGGGAAACCATTAAAATTTTCGGCACGGATTACCCGACTCCCGACGGCACCTGCCTGCGCGACTACGTCCACGTGGACGATCTCAGCCGCGCCCACATCGCGGTGTTTCCGAAACTGGAAACGCCGGGACAAACCTTTTTTTACAATCTCGGCACCGGCACCCCCACTTCGGTGCGGGAGGTGATCGACGCGGTGGCGGAAGTCACCGGCAAACCGATCCCCACAGTTGAGGAAGCGCGCCGGGAGGGCGACCCGCCGTCGCTCTACGCGGATTCCACGCTGGCTCAACGCGAACTCGGCTGGACCGCGCGGCACCGCGACATCCGCTCCATCGTGGAAACTGCCTGGCGCTGGCACCGCGACCACCCCGACGGTTTTGGCGGGAAGTAAAAGCCGCCGCCCAAACCAGTAACGCCCCCTCTTTTGATGAACGGCAGCCCCTTTGATCTGAACACGAAAAAGCCGGTTGATCAGACGATCAACCGGCTTTCGAGCCAAATCTAATTCGGAAAGTTTACTTCTGAAAACGTCGGCGAATCAGGACCAGAGCCAAGAGAACACCACCGAAAATAGCGGCGTAGGTGCCAGGCTCGGGAATGGGGGCCAAAACGCTGCCTCCCTCGAAGATGGTGACCCCGTCGAAACGGCCGCTGAAGACGTTGTTGGAAAAACTGCCCATGCGGAGTGACTGGATATCACCCGGCACCGGGGCTTGGCGGGCAAATACGTCACCAGCATGAATAAGATTACCATCCACCCAGGAATCCACGCCGCCGGAGGCCAGCGTAACCCCGTTGTAGGAAATTTCGGAAGCGCTCATGTTCACCACCACGTCAATTCGGTGCAATTGCCCAACGGTGAGGTAGTCATCACTGCTGGCGCTGATGCCGTGAAATCGCCCAGTCTCTTGATCCGGGGTATTGATGCGCGGCGACACCAAGTGGGCGCGGTTGGCATTGGCCACATCACCGTTGCCCGCGAACAATTGGTTGCTATTGATGAATTGAGTGTGTCCCTGGGCATCGGTCACCGGATCCATGATGAGATCAAAACTGAAAGTGATCACTTGGGCGGAAAAAAGCTTGTCCGCCACGAGACCAAAGTTGACAGCGTTTTCAATCTTGAGGATTTGGTTGCCCGTTCCGCGGCCAAACGCGTTATCGGTATCGAAAACGATGGAAACCGGTGTGCCGGGTGATCCGCCGGTAATTACCTGGCTCCACTTGCCACCGTCCGCAATGGCAGTCGGCGGGGCCGGATTCAACGGATCAACGGTGTAAGAGTTGAAGGTATCCTGGAACAGGACGTTTTGGGCACCGGCCATGGAACAGAGGGCAAACCCGGCGAGAGTGAGAGAGGCGCATTTGGCGAATTTTGAAGACATGGGTTCCTTTAGGTTGAGAGATTAACTGATTGGTTACGGAGTCATGTTCCCCCCTCAGCCTGCAGGGGTCAAGTTCCATTCCTGATTTTTTAGAGCACCTGATTTTCGTTTCAAGCACCGGTCCTCCGCCTTTTTTTGGTGCGTTTTCACGGGAGCCCCCTTGGGGGGGGTGCTCGGCGAAGCCCGACCCTTGTCACCACCGCGCAAGGCAGGTTGCATGGATTTTCCCTCCGGTGTTTTATCGCGCCCGCAACAGCACTTCTGTTGGCCTCAGACAAAGCCCGGAGGGGCAGCTTTACTCCGGCGTGTTTTTATCGCCTGAAACTCGCGATGAGTTTACTTGGCCATAAGCCAAAGCCGCCGGAGTTTTTCCACAAACCCGAGCATGCGAAAGGTGGGTGAGATCGGGCGCATCCACCGCGGGAATTTGGAGCGCTTCCGCTATGGGGGGCAGACGGAAAAGCTTCAGCTTCAAGCCCTCGTCTCCGCCCGCCAGACATTGCGCGATCAATGCGCCAATCTTCTCAAATCCGGCTGCGATCCCCGCCTGCGCGAGTCAGACAACTTCAAAGGAAAGGTGAAACTGTCCAAACGGGGCGTCGAAGCGGGCCGCACGGCCCTGTTTTAAGCCAGCGTGTGTTCGCCTCCTGCACGACCCGCGGCTTCGGGCCTACTACGACAAAAAGAAAGCCGAAGGCGATCATCACACCAAGGCGATCATCGATGTCATGCGCAAGAACCTGTGCCGGTGGGTGTCGATCCTGGTGGAGGAAAAACCTTTTAAATTCCGCACCGAAAATGACTGATTTTTTCACTTGTTCTCATTGCCTGTCTGAAGCCGGGCGCTCCCCTTGTAACCCGCATTTTCGTCCGCTTATTGGCGCGCTCCGGCGCATCCTCTTTGCGTGACAATTCCGGGATTCGCCGCCCCCCGTCAGCCGGCGGTGGAAGGCCGGACGCACTCGGCCGGCCCCTCTTCCAACACGCCGCGCGCCCGCGGGAAGAGCCGCACCGCCTCGATGATCATCCAAATCTCCAGCGCGATGGTCGCCAGCCCCATGGTCACCAACACCCACTTCCCGGTGGCGATCCAGCTTTCCGGACCGATGAACAACTGCCAGCACATCGCCCACATCGGCATGACCAGCATGAAGACCATCGGTAACAGCACGAACCACACCGGCAGTTGCCGCCGCCAGAGGTAAAAGGCGATCACCAAAAACGCCAGCCCGCCGAGCAATTGGTTGGTCGCCCCGAACATCGGCCACAAAACCATCCCCCCGGTGCCCGCCGAGGCCAGGGTCCACTCCTGCCCCGGTTGTGGCATTCCCGCCAGGAACAAGGCGGAGCCCACCGCGAAGGCGGTTGCCCCGTGGCGCGAACCGAGCCAACTCAGCGGATGCCATGGCCCGCCCCGGAAGGAGACCGGGCGGAGAGCGGCGGCCAGTTCCTGCACCACGTAACGTTGCAGGCGGCAGGCGGTGTCCATCGTCGTGCCGGCGAAGGAAGCGACCAGCACCCCCATCAAGGCGACACCGGCGGCGGCGGGTATCCCGATGGCCGCCAAAAAATTGGCCGAGCCATCCACGAAAGCCGCCACGTTGGGCCCGAGCCCCGCCGACCACGAGGTGTAGCGCTCCGCCCACGCCGCCTGCCCGGTCAACACCCCCCCGTCCGCCGCCGCGATCCCCAGCCCCAGCCCGGCGCAACAGGCCAGGATGACCATGGTGGCGAGAAACCCCTCCGTCACCATCGACCCGTAGCCGACAAAGCGGGCGTCGGTTTCCCGCCGCAGTTGCTTGCTGCTGGTGCCACTGCTGACCAGGCAGTGAAACCCGCTGATCGCCCCGCAGGCGATGGTGATAAACAAGAACGGAAAAATCAGCGGCGCCCCCTCCGGATTCCATTGCACCATCGGGGCGGCCAGGGCGAGCGGCACCCGTTCGCCACCGTCCGCCACCGGGGGACCGCCAAACAAGGCCGCCGCTGCCAGACCCGCCAGCACCAGACCGAGCGCGGTGATCAATTGCAGCGAGTTGATGTAATCCCGCGGCTGCAAGAGCGTCCACACCGGCAGCACCGACGCCACGAAAGCGTATCCGAGCAACAGGGCGACCCAGACGATGGCCGGCCACTGGGCGAGAGTTTGGTTGAACGCTCCCAGCCAGCCGCCATTCCCGTAAATCACCGAGAGATACATTAACCCAAGGGCTATCAGGGACGGGAGCAGCAAGTTGACGTTTTTCCGGTGCAACCAAAGACCGATGGCGACTGCAAGGGGAATTTGCACCAGCACCGGGAAAATCGAGGCCGGAAAAATCCGGAAAACCGCCGCGATGACCAACCCGAAAACCGCCAGCACGATGGCCAGCGCCATCAGGAGGGTTAGCAGAAAGAGAATACGCACCCGCGGATTGAGCATTCTCCCGGCGATGTCCCCCACGGTTTGGCCGTTGTTGCGCAGACTGACCACCAACGACCCGAGATCGTGCACCGCTCCGATGAAAACCGACCCCAGCAAGACCCACAACAACGCCGGCAGCCACCCCCAGATGACCGCAATGGCCGGGCCCACGATCGGCCCGGTGCCGGCGATCGAGGTAAAATGGTGGCCGAAAACGATGGACCGGTTGGTCGGCACGTAATCCACACCGTCCTCCAGCTTGGCCGACGGGCAAACCGCCGCCGCCGAGAGACGGAAAATCCGCTGCCCCAGCCAGCGGCCGTAGGTGTGGTAGGCCACGATGAAACCGAAACCGGCGAGAAGCGCGATGAAGAGAACTTCCATGAGGAGTGTTGTGTGTTTGGCGGAAAATCAGTGGAAACGACCCGCCCGCCGCGACGGATTGGCGGAGGCGGAAAGCAAACCGGCATTGAAAACCGCCGCGCCGGTTTGTCAATCCACCGGAAATTCGCCCGGATGGGCGCAACCCATGCGCCCGCTGAAACGGACCGTTGTTCTTCGGAAGATTGCCTTCGGAAACGCCGTGCACAGGAGCGCCAGCCTTCAGGCGGCGAAATCGGAGACCCGAAGTAATCGCTTGCACACCGCATGCCGCCCGCTGAAGCTGGGCGCTCCCGCTTGAACGCCGTGCACAGGAGCGCCAGCCTTTAGGCGGCGAAATCGAGTCCCCGTCGCAACCCCTTGCACAACGCATCACGCCCGCTGAAAACTGAGCGCTCCCGCTTACAACACCGCATCACGCCATACGCCCGAACCGTGGCGCCCCAGTTTTCATTCGGTTAAATCTCCCTGTTATGGTCTTTTTCCGGCTTGCCGCCCGGTCTCCCGCCGCTATCAACGATTCCCGATGCTGAACTACATCTGGCTCGGCCTAATCCTCGCCGCCGTCCTCATCGGGGGCGCCACCGGACGCATGGCGGAAGTGACCACCGGCGCCTTCGACGCGGCCCGCATGTCGGTCATGAACATCGCCCTTCCCCTGGTCGGTGTCATGGCCCTGTGGCTCGGCATCATGCGCCTGGCGGAAAAATCCGGCGTCATTTACATCATCGCCTCCGGCATCCGGCCGGTGATGCGGTTTCTCTTTCCCGAGGTCCCCCCCAACCACCCGGCCAACGGCGCCATGCTGATGAACATCGCCGCCAACATGCTCGGGCTCGGCAACGCGGCCACCCCGCTCGGCATCAAGGCGATGCGCCATCTCGAACAACTCAACCCCCGGCCCGGCACCGCCACCAACGCGATGTGCACCTTCCTGGCCATCAACACCAGCTCGGTGCAGCTGGTATCCGCCACCACGGTGGGCATTTTGGCGGCGGCGGGCTCGGTCATGCCGACCGCCATCATCGGCACCGCCCTGGTGGCCACGATGTGCTCCACCATGGTCGCCCTGATTGCCGTCAAAACCCTGGAAAAGCTCCCCATGTTCCAATTGCCTCCCGCCGACCCCGGAGATTTGGCCGCCCGCTCCGAAGAGGACCGGGAGACGGAGGAAGAGGAAATCCTGCTGGAGCCCCCCGCTCCCCTCACGCCCGGCAAAAAAGCCGTTCTGCTTCTGTTTTGCGCGGCCTTTGTTTTCTTCTTTGCCGCCCAGCTCAACCCCGGGCTCGCCTTTTGGCTGGAAGCGCCGGAAGAAGCGGCCGACGGCCTGTTCGTGCGGGTCATGGGTGCCCTCGCCGTGCTTGCCATCCCGTTTGCGGTCGCCTTTTTCCCGCTGTATGCCGCCCTCAACAAGGTCAAGGTGTACGAAGAGTTTGTGGAAGGGGCCAAGGAAGGGTTCAACATCGCCCTGCGCATCATCCCGTATCTGGTGGCGATTTTCGTGGCCATCGGCATGTTCCGCGGGGCCGACGGGATTGCCCTGCTGGCTTGGATTCTCGGGCCGATTTTGGAATTTTTGCGTTTCCCGGTCGATCTGCTGCCGCTGGCCTTCATGCGCCCGCTGAGCGGCAGCGGCTCCCAGGCCCTGCTGGCGGAATTGGCCGCCACCCACGGGCCGGACAGCTTCCTCGCCCGCGCCGGGGCCACCCTCGCCGGCAGCACCGAGACCACCTTTTACGTGCTGGCGGTCTATTTCGGCGCGGTCGGCATCCGCCGCACCCGCCACGCCGTCCCCGCCGGCCTCCTGGCCGATGTCACCGGCATCATCGTGGCGGTAACGGTGGCCACCATCGTGTTCGGTTGAACGGGGGGGACTATTTCTGAAGTCAGGGAAAATGCCATGACCATCGCGGACCAATTAATTGAAGAAGGACGTTTGGAAG
>PXDN01000053.1 GCA_003566375.1 Opitutia bacterium | reverse complement strand
GCGCAGGCGGGTCTGGAATTTCGCGTCGCCGCCCGGCGCGTCGAGCGAAAAATCGAGATCCTCCGAATAACGAGGAATGTGGAAGAGAAACCGTAATGCGGTGCCGCCGACAAACGCCCAGTTCGCGAACGCGCCCGCGTCCTGGAGAGCGAGACCGCTTTTCAAATATTATGACCAGGCAATGATGTGCAGGTCTGTAATCCGGAAAAAATGCCCGTTTCCGGTCAGGAGCGGCATCTGGAGGGAGAGCGCGTGTCCGCCGATCAAGGTATCCAGATCGCCGATAGGTTCGCCTTTCGCCCACAACTCGGCGAAAACCTTTGCCGCGCGTTCACTCGCTTTATGGTCGAACGGAAAAACCTCCGCGGATTCCAGAAGCTCTTCCACCTTTTGGCGCTCACTCGGCGATCCGGAATGAAAGACGCCGCGCCACAGTTCGGTCGTCACGAAAGTCAAGGGCGGCGGTCACAGTGCCGAATACGCAATATCGGCTTGAAAAAACGACCATTAAGGATTCAATCCATAGTGAATGATCCGTGATTCCATAGTGAATGTTACCGAGGCGCAGGCGAAGCTGAACAAGCTGATCGACAGGGACAGCTTTGCGATCAGCCGTCACGGAAAAGTGGTGGGGGTTTTTCTCTCCCGCGACCGTATCGAGGCCTTGCTTGAATCGATGGAACTGCTCGGAAAACCGGAATTCGCCACGGCGCTTGAGGATCTCAAGTCAGGGCGGATGAAACTGTATGATGCAGAAAAACTGGATGAAGAGATGTCGGGATGAAGACCCGGGTGATCGTCGGTCAGCGGGTTAAGGATTTCCTGGACTCGCTCGCGCCTCAACCGCGTCGCGCTCTATGGCGTGGGATCAAAGGGCTTGCGAGCGATAACGGCGACATCAGGAGGCTCGAAGGTGAACTCGCCTCCTATTGGAGGCTTCGAGTTGGGCAAATGCGCGTCGTCTACCTTTTGCGCGCCGAAAAGGGAGAGCGTCAGATTGTCTGTTTTTTCGCTGACTACCGGGCGACCGTTTACGAGGTCCTGCAACAGTTGCTGGCTTCGGATTTGCTTTCGGAATTGAAGGAACGGTAATGGGAATAGTTTTGCTTTGGCGGGGTGGATTTTTCACCTTGTTGTCATCATGACGATGCAAAGTTCCGCCGACGGGTTTTCCGGGGAGTTTTTTGAAAAAGTGCTGGGTTTGGAGGTGTTTGACACCCACACCCACCTAATTGGCGGGAAGTTGGCCGCCCGGGATTTCTGGGAGATTGGTGAATATTTTTGGCTCAAGGAAGAGTTGATCGCCGCCGGTTACCCTCCGGATGCCGAAACCTTGCCGGAGGAACACCGCTGCGAGGCTTACGCGCGGGCGTTTGCCGCCACTCGCAACACTTCCATGAACACGGTGACGCGGGCGATTTTCCGGGATTTGTATGATGTGGAGATCACCGACGCGGCCAGCATCGGGCGGGCCGACCGCTTGGTGAAGGAGAGTTCCGCGCGCGCCGGGTGGCCGGAGGAGGTGGTGGACCGGTTGCGCATCCTCCGCATGGTGGTGAACCGGGAGGAGCACGCTCCCTTTCCGGAACTGCCGGGCCGCGGCCTCTGGTTTCCACGAATCGACGATCTGCTCAACAAGCGGTTGGCGGAGATCCGCGAAAAGGGCGGCCGTCGCGGCGACATCATCCAGGCCGGGGAAGAGTTGGCCGCCTTGGTGGCGGAATCGGCGGCCAAAGGCGCGCCGGGCGTGATGAGCACCCTGCCGGGGATGGCCGGTCCGGTCCCGGAGTCGTTGCAACAATCCGTTGACGGGCTGGCCGCGGAGGGAAACAGTCCCGACCAGGCGCTGGGGCATTGCCTGCACCGGGTGTGCGAGGCGGCCGGGCGCGCGGGGGTGTTTTGCCAACTCTTTCTGGGGATCGAGCGCGGAAAGTACGGGCGCGCGGTTCCGGTTTCGGATCCGCTCCGGCTGCTTCACCTTTACGGATTGTTTGTGGCGCACGACTGTGCCTTCGAACTGGTGCTCGGTTCGGACATCAACAATCTCGACGCGGTGCAAACCGCCCGGCTCTTTCCCCATGTCCGCGTCGGCGGCCTCTGGTGGTACAATTTTCGGGTCAGCAGTTTTTACGACTGCATGCAAAAGCGGTTTGAGGCCCTTCCGGCGGGCCGGAGCGCCTTCGTGGTTTCGGACGCCCGCTGCATCGAGTGGTGTTACGGGAAGATTTGGCTGATCAAGCGGGTGACCGCCGATTTTCTGGCCGGGCAAATCCGCCGGGGAATGGTTTCCGAAGAGGATGCCCTGGCCTGCGCGTCGGAGTGGCTGCACGACGCTCCGGCCCGTTGGTACGCGGGCGGCGGGGCAAAATGAAATTTTTCCCGCTTTCTGTTTGCAACGGGTTTTGGCTGGCCTACGGTTTTCATTGGCCAGGTCCTATGCAATGCCGGACAGGCGAACTCCGCCAGGACCGGAAGGTAGCAACGGTAGCCATGCTTCGCATGTGCCGTAGGGTGCCTGGCCACTTTTTTTGACGTTTCCGGACCGGTTTCCAGACCGGACCGGGGGCGGCCAGGGGATTCAACATGTCGAACACATACCAGGTCATTGCCCGGAAGTGGCGCCCGCAACAGTTCTCCGACGTGGTCGGCCAGGACCATATTGTCCGCACCCTGAAGAACGCCATCGAGCGCGACCGCATCGCCCACGCCTACCTGTTCGTGGGGCCGCGCGGCACCGGCAAGACGACCACCGCCCGCATTTTCGCCAAGGCGCTCAACTGTGTCAACGGCCCGACTCCGACCCCCTGCAACGAATGCGAAAACTGCAAGGCCATTACCTCCGGAAATATGATGGATGTGATGGAAATCGACGGCGCCTCCAACAACTCCGTCGATCAAATCCGGGATCTGCGGGACGACGTCCGCTACGCCCCCACCCAGGGGAAATTCAAGATCTACATCATCGACGAGGTGCACATGCTCTCCACGGCCGCCTTCAACGCGCTGTTGAAGACCCTTGAGGAGCCGCCCGCCCACGTGAAGTTCGTGTTTGCGACCACCGAGGCGCAGAAGGTTTTGCCCACGATTGTCTCCCGCTGCCAGCGGTTCGAGCTGAAGCCGATTCCGGACGCGCTCATTGTGGAGCGGCTGGAGCGCATTTGCCGCGATGAATCGATTCAGGCCGACCAGGAGGCGCTGGCCTCCATCGCCCGTTTGGCCCAGGGGGGAATGCGCGACGCCCAATCGATCCTGGACCAGATGATCGCCTTTTGCGGAACGGAAATCAGCGGGGCCGAAGTGCTCGACGTGTATGGTTTGGTCAGCAGCCGCCGGATCGCCGAACTGGCCGGGTTGATCGCTTCCGGCAACGCCGCCGGCATTCTTGATTTGGTGGATGAACTGGCCGCCGAGGGACGGGATTTGTTTCGGGTGTTGCTCGATTTGCAGGGGTTTGTGCGGGAAGCTTTGATCGATGCCATCCGCGGCGGCAAGGGGAGTTCCGCCAAGCTGGGCGCCGAAATGACCACCGAGTCGCTGGTGCGCCTGCTGGAGGCGCTGCGCCAGGGTGAGGACGCCGTTCGCACGGGGTTGTCCGAAAAAATCAATTTGGAGGTGGTGCTTTTCCGCGCGATGGAAGAGAGCCGCTCGCGGGCCATCGATTCCCTGATCAAAGAAATCTCCGGCCTGGCCGCGAATCTTCCCGAAACGGAAGAGGGCGAAAAAAAAAACGGCTGACTCCGCCGGTTGAGCAACCGGCGGCCAACCCGGCTTCCGCCAAACCCTCCGCCGAGCCGGAACCCGCCGCCGTTTCAAGCCCGAAACAACCGGAAGCCACTGCCGAAACCCCGCGTCCAAAGGCGACCGAGTCCAATGGCCAGGACTCCGGGGACCCCGCTCCCCCTGAAAATCCAGCCCACGCATCCGGGGCGGATGAGGACGGGGATGCCTGGGAGCATTCGATGCGCGACAGCGAAACGGTGGCGGTGAACGATCCCCCCGCCGGGGAGGAAGCCGCGCCCAAATCGTCCCGCCGCAAGACCGCTTCCTCCGCCAACGGGGAAGAGGAGGTGGGCGAACCGTTGGCGCTGGAGGCGGCGGTGGCGGCGGTGCCGGGGGAAACCCTTCGTCTGTTGGAGGATCTGTTTCGCGGTGAATTCAAAGGCGTCCGCAAGATTGACCGGGAGAAATTGTTTTGAGGGTGGAAACGATGAGCGGCTCCGAGGTTTCCATGGAGACCCGTGACCGGGAGGCGCCGGCCCCGGTTTGGCTGATGGTGTGGAAGCCGCTGTTTCTGCTGGTCTTGTTCGGGGTGGCTTTATGGGTTTTCAACCGCCACCCCGACTGGAACATCGCCGCCCTGCCGCGGTTCATTGTGGAGGCCGGGGCATTGCCGTTTTTCGCCGCCATGGCGGTCTTGCCGGTTTTCGGGTTTCCCACCATACCGCTGCTGCTTCTGGCGGGGAGTTTTGGCCTTGGCGGCGGATTGCTCGGCACGGCCGTGGCCTTGTTGGTGAACCTGGCCCTCAGTTACAGCGTGGGAAAATACTTTTTGCGCGGGTTTGCCGAAAGCTGGTTTGGGCGTTACGGGCGGCGGATGCCCAGTGTGCCGCCCCGGGGCGGGGGCCGTTGGGTTTTGCTGTTGCGCGTCACGCCCGCGTTGCCCCAATTCGCGCAAAGTTACCTGCTGGCCCTGGGCGGGGTTCGGTTTTCGACCTACATGTTGATTTCGTGGCCGGTGGTTTTCGTCCTGTCCGCCTTGTATGTGGTTTTCGGGGAGTTTTTGCTCACGGGACGGGGCACTCTGGCGCTGACGGTTGGGTTGTTGTTGGCCGTGATTCTGGTAGCGCTGACCATCGTGCGTTCCGGCGGGGACCGGTAAGTGGTTCTCCGGCGGTTTACGCGCCGGAAGGCGTGCCGTTGCGATCCCCGCGGCGCGGCGGCCGGTGCAAGAGATGCACGTCAAGAAAGGCGAGGCATTTGGCCAACACTTCCCGCACCCGCACCCGCGCCCCGGCCCAGCCTTTCACGTCGCGGGCGGCAAAGGCCTCCATCTCGAAGTTCCAGGCCCGCGCCAGATACAACGCGCGCTGATTGTGGAAAGTTTGCGACACGACCAGCACGTCCGTTTCCCCAAACTCGGTCTGGGAGCGCAGAATGGAATCGAGGGTGCGGTATCCCCGGTCGTCGAGGATCAGGACGTCCGCGGGCACGCCGCGCTCGACCAAGGCGTCCCGCATCATGACCGCTTCGTTGTAGGATTTCCCGTCGCTTCCGCCGCTGAGCAGCAGGCGGTTGACTTTGCCCGCTTCGAAAAGCGCGGCGGCGGCGTTCATGCGGTGGGTAAAATAGGGGTTCGGGCGACCGTTGGCCAAATAACGGCTGGTCCCCAGCACGAGGGCGCATTCACGGGCGGGCACGGTGGCGAGATCGGTATGAATGCGCTCGCCGGTTCCGCGGATGACGGCCCAGTTGGCCGCCGCGACAAAGAGAACTCCCGCCACCACGGCCAACCCGACAACTCCCAACAATGCCAAAATCATTTTTTTGGTGGTCACCCGCCGGAATGGTGGCGGGAACGGCGGCCGGGGCAAGCGCGGAGATTCATGGCGACGAAGTGAAACGCGCGCGGGCACGGTTCCCGCGCAATACCGAAAAACCGGTGGGCTCCCCGCCGGCGAAAACATCCGCATGGAGAGCCGCGAGTCCCTCTCCAAACAAAGTCCAGCCGGCTTCGACCTCCGCGGGGGGATGGCCGGGGACATGGGTGAGTTCGAGCACCGCCATGCCCGGCCGGGTCGAGGCCGGATCGAGCGGGCGGCGGTGCAAAAGGCTCATCACGGTCATCGGATGCGCCCCGAGGTTGACCGCCGCCGGATCAACCGTTTGGCCGTCCACGGTCAGGGAGATGTGACCCATCAGGATTTCCCGCAGGGCTTCCCACCCCTCGTCGCGCGACCACCGTTCCCCCAGAGTCCGGTCCAGAATGTCGAGCGGCGCGACCACCCGCCACACGACCGCGTTGTCTTCGACGGTCAAACGCCCGTTGGGAGGACGGTTGTCCGCCCGCGCGGCGGCGCTCCGCAAGCTTTCGCGGTGGGCGAGGGGGACAAAGTCGTCTGTCCAGGAAAAGGAAAACCGGACCGGAAACCCCGGGCCGAATTCGGCGGGCAGCATCGCCATTTCCCCGTTTTGCCGGATGGTCAGAATGCTTTGGATGGGAATGGCGGGGAGGGCCTCTTCCGAAAAATCATGGCGGTCGAGCGGAGAGTGGTGGGCGTCATCCGGATACAATTCATTCGGTTTGGCCGAACCAAAACGTTGCCAAAACAAAAGTTCCCCGGGCGGCCCCGCAAAAGGAAACACCAAGGTGACGCGCCCCTGCCGCTGCTCCGGCCCGGGCGTGGGCAGCGGCCCCCCGGTTTCGGGCAACTCCATTTCCGGTGGTTTTGCGGACAGGCGTTCGCCGGTTTCGTCCAAAAGAAAAAAACGGTCCGCGAACGTGCGCATGCCCGTTCGCAGGACGTCCTCCCTCACTTCCTCCGGCAAGTCGGCGAAATCCTCCCACGCCATGCCGGCGGCCAACGCGAGGTCGATCCACGCCGCGTTGATGACCACCTTCGCGGATTCCTCCCTCACGTCCGCGGTTACATGCGTCTGGATGCGGCCGTGCCCGCGCGCGGCGTGCGCCGCGAGGAGCAGCCCGGCCAGCAAAGAGAGAATCCGCACAGCCATGCCCGCGAACGTCTCAATCCTCCCTGTCCAGGTGCTTGACCAGGATGCGGGATTGACGGTTGTTTTTTTCATAGAGGGCCAGACGGGCCGGGGGCAGCAGCTCTTTGGAGCCCTCCTCAAACCCGCACACCGACCGGAAAAACGTAAAACTTTGGGTGGTGAGGGCCAGCACCGATTTCGCTCCCCGGCTTTTGGCCTCGCGACAGGCGAACTTGACCATTTTCAAACCGATGCCGGCGCGCTGGTGCGAGGGTTGCACGTAAAGCGATCCAATTTCCGCCAGATATTCCTCCTCGTAAAAGCGCAGCGCCACGCAGGCCACGGCGTACTCGTCGATTTCAAACACGTAAAACTGATCGATGTTTTTCTCGATGGTTTGCAGGGAACGACGGGCCAGTTCCTCCTTTTTGACCGCCTGGCGGGTCAGGTTGTGGATGGTGCGGGCGTCCCGGCGGGTGGCGGGCCGGATTTGCTGGTAATCGTTTCCGTAAATCAAAGTCCCGATGCCTTCGTTGGAAAAGACCTCGGTTAACAATCCCTCGTAAATCCGTCCGTCCACAAAATGGACGCGGGGCGGCCCGCCATGGATGGCCTTGACCGCGTGGCGGGCTTTGCTGAGAACGTTGGGCTGAATCGATTCCGGGTTGACGCGGAGAATTTTCTCCAACTCGTCGCCGGAGATTTGGCGTTTGATTTTCCCGTCGATTTCCAACCCGGAGTAGGGGCCCAGAAACATCACCTTGGAGGCGTTGAGCGCGATCGCCAGCTCCGTGGCCAGGTGGTCGGAATTGACCCGCAGGGATTTGCCCTCGCGGTCAAATAAAATCGGAGCGATCACCGGCACCATCTGCGGCACCATCAAGGAGCGCAGCAGGGTGTGGTCAATGCGCTCTACTTTGCCGGTGTATTGGTGGTCGTTTCCTTTGACGATACCGACCGGCGCCGCCCGCACCGCATTGGAGAGGGCGCATTTGAGGCCGCTCTGGGTCAACCCCTCCATCACGCAATGGGAGACGCGCGCGGAAGCTTCGATGGCGAGGTCGCGGGTCGCGGCGTCGGTCACGCCGATACCGTGAACGTCGCTGATGGAAATCCCGCGGCTTTCGGAAAGATCCTGCAGCTGCCGTCCGATTCCGTGCACGAGCACCACCCCGATGTTGAGACTGCGCAGCACCGCGATGTCGAGAAACAGGTTGGGCAGGTTCTCATCGGCGATGATGCTGCCGTCCAACGCGATCACGAAAACCTGGTCGCGGAAGCGCGGCACGTATTTCAGGATGCCGCGCAAATCGGCCGGTTTGATGGTGTCCGTGGTTGGGAGCGCGCTCATGTGGGCATGAATGTTCGTTGTAATGGAAATGCTTGCGGGCGACGGCCCAACGTGCGCAAACCAATATCACTCCACCGTAAAAGTCCACCGATTAAGTTGGCTGGCGGTGACCAGCAGGATTTCGTGGGTTCCGGGCTCGAGAAATTCGGGCGGAATCAAAATCCAGGTTTCGTCCACCGAACGGTCGCGGCCGCGGGCGGGGGCGCGCGGTACGATCAGGACCGTGTTGTCCCGCCGGAAGAAGAGCATTTGGGGAGCGCGAAACGGGTCCGGTTTTTCCCACACGATGCGGGCCGCGTAGGGACGGTCGCCGCTGATGGAGGCAAACCCTTCGATTCGCCGGGCCTCCTCGCCCTGGCTCAAATCCGGAATCAGCGGGGACCATTCCGCCACCGAGGGATCGTCGAAAGCCACCGCCTCAACCGCCACCGGATCAAGCGAGCCGGCCGGCCGGCGGGCGGAGGGCTCCATGGCGAACGCGTTGGGGAACGGTTGCCACCCGGCTTCCCGCAGCGCGTGGCCGCCGCGTTCGCGGGATTCCTCGTAGGGGAGGTTGGGCGCCTCCTCTTTGCGGTGCGTCTGCATGATCCATGTGTGCAGGGTGACGTAGAGGACAATCGTGAGAATGATCCATTTCATCGGCCATGGTTTGCGCCGTTCAGGCGGCGGGTTCCCGGTTGGTGTGTGCACGGGTGAAAGCGAAACCGAATTTCATCCGGCTTCAATGGCCAAAACCGTTTTTTCCATTCCGGGGAAAACCGGTGGCCCGCGCCCACAGGGTGTGAGTTGAAGTGCGGGGACAAGTCTTACACGCATCTATTCAGATTTCACTTAAGCTTGAACCCGGAGGGTTCCCGGCATGGCAGCTCTTTCGGCGTGCTCAGGGCGGGCCGGTGGTTGAGCGAGGCACGAGCGACACCGCCGGATATCGAGTTCAACACCAACAGCACCCCGGCAGGGGTGCCAGCGGCTGCGACTTGTACAGGTACAATGGGGATTTACTCGAACGTCGTCCGGTGGTTTTCTGAGAATCATGCAAATCCGGACCGTTGCGTTTGTCCCCGGCGGGGGCGGAGGTCAACGGGTTTCGCCGAGTCCATTCCAGTCTTATCCACCCATGAAATTCATAATCCCGACGGGCCTTCTCCTTTTCACCGCCTGCGCCGCCCAGGCTTTCGAACCTTTTTCCCTGCGGTTCGGCGCCGGCTTTGACGGAGACGGCGGCTTTTCGTTGCGGGCCGTTTGGGATGATAGCGCCGCCGACAAAACCGGGCCGACTCCCGGCCACTGGACGGTGGACGCGGAGGGCCTCCGTTTCACGCTCCCGCCTTTGGAGTCCGGCGGTCCAAGCAACAATTACACCGACGCCGGCGCGCTCATCGCGGTAAACGGGTTGGGCGGGGATAACCGCCGGGACTTCGAGGTCCGGGTGGCCGGGGAGATCATCTCCCTCGGCCATGACTGGAACCGCTTCGGTATCGCCGCCCTTGGGGAAGGTGGACTGGGGGTGGATTATGACACCGCCGATTACTACAGCGCCCGCCTGCAGCGGCCCGACGCGGGCGCGTCCGCCCGCCAGTTGAGGATCGCCCACGGAATGGGCAACCACCTTGGCGGGTCAGAGCTGCAGTTCCTTCTTCCCCACGCGCTGCACTCCGGCGAATTTGAGTTGGTCCTGACCGGTCGCTACGGAGAGGCCGGGGACTTGTTTTTGACGCTGGAACTCCGGCACGGGGATTACCCGGATGAAACGTGGATCACCCGCACCGATTTCCGCAGCCCCGGAAGTCAGCGGGACGGGGTGCATTTCGGGTTTGGCGGCCGCTTCCGCTCGGGAATCGGGTCCGCCACCGAGGTGGTGCTGACGGAATTTTCATTGGCCGAGGCTCCCGAACCTGTCACACCGGACCGGATACACGTTTCCGGCCACTGGCGCCATGGCGGGGAAGACCACCCCTTCACCCTGACCGCTCCGGGAGAGCTGGCTTACGCGGGACCCGCGCCGACCGTGATTTACCTGCGCAATCTTCCCTTTCCCCGCCTCGGGACGGATGAGGATGAGGCCATCCTGGCCGATCTCGAAGCAGACGGCCTGGCGGTGATCGACCTGGACTGTTCCGGGTTGCCGGAGGAGTCAACCGCCCTGCAACGGGCCCTGCTCGATTTTTTCGGGGAAATGACTCCGCTGATGCTCAACGCCACCGACGGCGCCTTCCAAACGGATATCCACATGGCCTACTGGCTTCCCGCCGGGTACCGCTTGCGGAGGGATGTTCCATTTTGGAACATCGAGCGTCACGGCGCGCACGGGACGCTGGAGAGGATCGTGCACACCCACAACACGCAAATCGTGCCCAGGTTCGGCGAGGAACCGATCAGCCATCCCGACGAACTTGCCGGCCCCGGTGGCCAGCCGCTCGACTACGACCTGCGCATGGACATCATGCATCCCTCCGGTTCCTCCGCGCGCCGGGTTCCGGCCATTGCCCATTTCGCCACCCTCAGCCGCAGGCCCTCGAGCTTTCGAGCGGGTGAGCGCCCGATGGAGCCCCTCGGGTGGTTGTTCGACGGATACGCCCTGGTCTATGTGGACCACATCTACAACCCGCTTGCCCGCCATGACAACTACGGCCATTTCGAACCCGGCTACACCCTCCAAAACTGGAACGCGGTCGCCGCCGGCTCG
>PXDN01000074.1 GCA_003566375.1 Opitutia bacterium | reverse complement strand
CCGGTGAAAGACCCGTTTCACCTGCCGCGGGCGTTGCTGCTCTGTATTGAAACACTGGATCGTCAGGCCGCCGGGGCCGGCTGAGGATTCACCGTTCATCCGGCAAGGCCGGAATGCCACGGGGCGGGCCGGACGTGTCACTTCAAGTGGCATCGAGCCTTGCTCGATGATCTCCACGGATTAAACCGGATCAGTCGGCGGCGCGGCAGGGGAGCATGGCCGCGTCACGCATGCCGTGGATGATTTTTTTGTCGGCGGGGCAAAAGGTGGCCAGCACCCCGCTGAGCCGGGGCTGTTCGCCATCGGAAAAATAATAGGGGCAAATCCGCAGGCGGCCCTGCTCCTCATGGATCCGCCCCTCCCCGTCGTAGAGCGGGTGGGTTCTCCGCACCGGTTTGCGGTATTCCTGCACGATAAACGGGTGGTCGCCGCTCATCGCGATGGCTTTGTCGAGGGCCGCCGCCCACTCCTCCCGCGAGCTGTCCCGGCCGTAGGTCACGCTCCGCGCGCCTTCCGCCGATTCGTGGAATCCGCTGATTTTCACAATCAGGTCGCGCTCCTTTTGGGAGGCTTCGGCCAACTGCCGCCAGTCGTTGATCGCGCGGCCCCCCGCCTCCGGCCCGACGTAAACCGCGCCGGGCGGCAACGGCGCCGGGTCGATGATCCACGACTTTGGTATCACTCCGTCCAATACACGGCGGGTGGATTTGGAAAGGGACTCCGCCCAGAATTCACCCAGCAAGTGATGGTGGTAGAGGGCGAGGGACAGCTTTTCCTCAAAGATGGTTTTAAACGGCGGCGAGACCGCCGTCTCTCCGCTTTCCATGGCCTCGACAATGTATTCCGCGTTGGGAACGTTTTCCAAATCGTAGAGTTCGAAAAAGCGGTGGATGACGTCGATTTTTTCGGGATTGCCATCGAGATCGAAGAAAAGGCCGTTTCCGAGCGGAAACACCTCCTCCGGGCGCAGGCAAAAGACCCGTTTGCCGACCTCCCGGCACTGGTCGGCCAGCCAGGCCATTTCAGGGAAATAAACGGCGGACTCCTCACTCACCACGATGGCGATCAGCGGAGAGGTTTTGGACGGGGCCAGGGCGCGGAGATTTTCGTAAAACCCATCGATCATCGCCCGGTCGCTGCCGACCAGCTTCGGCTCGGCCGGGGCGTAGAGCCGGTTCAAAAACGCGGTCAGGCCGATGCCGCCCGGCACGGAGTCGAATTCGGTCAGGGCAAACCCGTCCTCGGTGACCAGCAAGTCGGGCCGGAACACCGGGGGAAGAGCCCCCCGCCAGGTTTCCGAGCGGTTGCCCGCCACCAGCTTGGCCGGTTTTCCCCGGTCGTAGTAATCCGCCACCCACGGTGCGGTCAGCGGGCGGTTGCGCAACAGATTCCGGCCGGTGGACGATCGTTGATACAGGAGGTCGAGCGCCCGGTGAAATTCCAGGCAGGCGTTGCCGAGCTTTTCCAGCCGGTCGATATCCCGCGCCGGGAGCGGGATGGCCGACGGGGAATAACGCCAGGTCTTGTCCTCGAAAAAGGTTTGCCGGGCAAAGGCTTCCCGAATCCGGTCAAAGCCGGTGGTGGAGACCTCCGGTTCAATCATCGAGCTGAATCTCTTTGTTGCGGGCGGAGGGGCTTCCGGCCCGCAGCCAACCGTGGATAAACCGGTCGATGTCACCGTCCATCACGTCCTGCACGTTGCCCGACTCGATCCCGGTGCGGAGGTCCTTGACCATTTGGTAAGGCTGGAAAACGTAGCTTCGGATTTGGTTTCCCCAGCCGATCTCATTTTTCTCGCCGTAAAATTTCTCCATCTCCGCCCGTTTTTCGTCCTGCATCCGCTCGTAAATCCGGGACTTGAGGGTTTTCATGGCGGTGTTCCGGTTTTTGAGCTGGGAGCGCTCGTTTTGGCAGGCCACCACGATGTTGGTCGGCAAGTGGGTGATGCGGACGGCGGAGTCGGTTTTGTTGACGTGCTGGCCTCCCTTGCCGCTGGAGCGGTAGGTGTCGATGCGGAGGTCCTCGTCTTTGATGTCGAGTTCGATGTCGTCCTCGATTTCGGCAATGACATCGACCGAGCAAAAGGAGGTGTGGCGGCGCTTGTTGCTGTCAAACGGGCTGATGCGAACCAGCCGGTGAACCCCGCGTTCGGCCCGGGCAAAGCCGTAGGCGTTGTCGCCGCGCACGAGGAAGGTGGCGCGGGAAAGCCCGGCCTCGTCCCCCTCCTGCAGATCCTGCACCTCGACCTCAAAGCCGTTGCGCTCCGCCCAGCGGGTGTACATGCGGAAAAGCATTTCCGCCCAGTCGCACGACTCCGTGCCGCCGGCGCCGGCGTGGATGCTCATGATGGCATTGGCCGCGTCGTGCGGGCCTTTGAGGAAACAGCGCACTTCCAGTTCATCCATCTCCGCGGCCATGCCGGCGACCTCGGTGGCGAGCTGGCGGGCGTCATCCGATTTTTCGTCCCCCTCCTCCTCCAGCAGGTCGGCCATGGCACCGGCGTCATCCAGCCGTTGCTGAAACTCGATCAGCGGGTTGATGGACGTCTTCAACCGGTTGACTTCGTTGATGGTTTTGTGCGCGGCCTCCTGATTGTCCCAGAAATTCGGCTGGGACATGCGGGCTTCCAAATTTTCAATCTCGTGACGGCGTTTGGGGACGTCAAAGATACCTCCGGAGGTAACCGGCGCGCTTGTTCATTTCTTCCAGTTGATTGCGTGTTTCAGGATTCATCAGCCCCACCATTGGCGGAAACGCCGTTTTGGCAAACCCGATTTACTGGATTTTCAGGGAAAACGGCATCCGCAGGTAAACCCCGCGCGGGTCGTTCAGGCTTTGCAGCAGCCGGTATTCCTCGTGCAACTCCCCGATCAGCCGCCCGGCCGGTCCCTGGCGCAAAAGCGGTGGCACCGGTTCGCCGCCGAGGGCTTCGGCCAGCGCCTCCGCCCACTCCAGACGCCGCGGATGCTCGACCACTTCCCAGCGTTCGAGACCGGCATCCGCCGCCGCGTGGGCAATCGCCTCGCGCAGCCCGCCAAACTCGTCGGCCAACCCCAGGCGCAACGCCTCGCGGCCGGACCAGACCCGGCCCTGTCCCAGTTCGTCCACCGCCTCGACCGACAGGTTGCGGCCTTCGGCCACGATGGTGAGGAAATCACCGTAAATGCGATCCACCACTTCCTGGATCACTTCCATTTCCCGTTCCGTTTTCGGGCGGGTGACAGAAAACATGTCGGCAAACTCGCCGGTTTTGACGGTGTCGAAACGCACCTTGTGCCGGTCGGCCAGTTCTTGAAAATTGGGAATCAGGCCAAACCCCCCGATCGAGCCGGTGATGGTGGTCGGCTGGGTGAAAATCCGGTCGGCCCCGGCCGAAATCCAATAACCGCCCGAAGCGGCATAGCTGCCGAAGGAGACCACCACCGGCATCGTTGCGGCCGCGAGATCGACCTCCCGCCGAATGATTTCCGCCGCCGAGACGCTGCCGCCCGGGCTGTTGACCCGCACCACCATCGCCTTGACGCGGTCGTTGCCGCGCAAACGCCGGATTTCGCGGGCCAGCCGGTCGCCCCCGGCCGTCCCGACCATTCCCTCGCCATCCACGATGTCGCCCTCGACATAAACCACCGCGACGAGATCGCGCGCCGCCCGCCGCCGCGGGGTGCGCTTTTCCCGCTCGGTGGCGGCGTAGATGTCGAAAGCGACCTGGACCAGCGGGCCGTTGGGCGATTGCCCGGCCCGCGCGCGGGTGGCGTCGAGCATTTCGTCGAAGTGGGAGACCGCGTCCACCAACCCGGCTTGCAGCGCCTCTTCTGGTTCAAAAAATCCCCGGGTGTCGGCGACCTGTTGCAACGCCGCCCGGTCCACGCCGCGGGCGCTTTCAAGGGTGTGGAGGATTTCCTGCCAGAAATCGTTCAGCAGCACCTCGGTTTGTTCGCGGTTGGCCTCCGACATTTGCTCCTCGGTGAACATTTCCACCGCCGACTTGTAGCGCCCGGCCCGCGTGGTTTGGATGCCGACGCCGTATTTTTCCAGAAAGCCGCCCAGGAAAATTTGTTGGGAGGCCAGGCCCGCCATCGGCAGGGCGCCGTAGGGATGGAGGTGAATCTCATCGGCGGCGCTGGCCACGTAGAAATCCCGCGGGCTGGGGGTTTCCAGATAGGCGAGGACCGGTTTTCCGGATTCCTTGAACCGCTCCACCGCCAGCCGAAGCTCCCGCAGGGCGGAGAATCCCGAGCCGTAGTTGGCCGAAACAAAACTTCCCGAAAGGTGGAGGGCGGTGATTTTGGGATCTTTGGCCGCGCGGTCGAGGGTGTCCACCACGGTCCGGAGCGATTCGGTGGAGATGGACGAGCCGCCGAGCGAGCGCTCCACCATGTCCCATAAATCGGACGACGGCGGGGAGTCGGTCAGGTTGACCGTCATGTCGAACACCAGCACCGCCTGGTCGGGCACGGTTTTGGGGGGTTCCTGCACCACGATGGCGGTGATGACGGCGCCGAAAAGCAGGAATATCACGAAGGCAAAGAGACCCATGGCCACGAGATTGCCAAAAACGATTTTCAAAAACTGTCTCATGAGGAGCGGCGGCGGGACCGCGTTATTGCGAACCCCGCCAAAGGGTAAACAGGATGGTCACAACCCCCGCCTTGTCGATGCCGTTGTTGGAGGAATCGGTTGCGGGCTGCGGGCCCCCGCCGCAACGGGCGGAATGGGGTAAGCAAGGAGGAGCGCCGTGCTTAAGACAGGCGAATGCGGTGCGTAAGCGGTTACGTCGGGACTCCGTTCGCCGCCTAAAGGCTGGCGCTCCTGTGCTCCGCACCTTCCGGTGTGCAAGAAGGAGCGCCCCACTTCAGTGGGCGATATGCAGTTTGCATGGGGTCACTCCGGGGTCCCGTTTCGCCGCCTGAAGGCTGGCGCTCCCGAAAGGGAACCACCGCCAAGAGAGATTTCACCAGCGGGCGCAGTGGGGCTGCGGGGGTTGCCCGGGTTTCCGGGAGGGGTGCGAAAAAACAAGGTTGCCCGGAAAATGGGGATTTGATTCGGTTGGAGAAAATTCCGTTTTTGCACCACCCGTTTCCCATGTCTTACGCCGTTGTCCAAAAATCCCTGAACCAAACCATCGACCGCCGGACGCTGGAGGAAATTTCGACGGTGGCGCCGAGCGTGGCGCGGGGGGATTGCGCCCGGTTGGCGCGGGAATTGTATGGCGTCGTGGTGCAGAACATCGGGCAAGACGAGGCGGTCGTTTTCGCCCGCCTGCTCACGTCCTCCGGTTTTCCCGCCGAGGCAGTTCCCCAGCATGAACTGCCGCTGCTGCCGGAACCCTCCCGCAAACGGGGGTTGAACTGGGACGGGGCGCGTCTTTCGGTAATCGACGGCATGGGGCGGGAACAGGGGTTTCCGCTGGAGGAGGTGCGGTTTGCCGCCGGTGGGTTTGTTTTTCGCCAGCAATACCAGGCAACCTGGAGTTACGAATGGGTGGCGCGCCCTTCCCTGCACGGTGGCTTCAGGATGCAAAAGGTGTCCGTCAAGGATCTCGACAATTTGGTGAAAGAAACGGTGTTCCGCTTCGAGCTGCACCTGGGCTGCGAACCGTACCGGCTGCTTTTTCCGGTGGACGCGGATTCGATGCTGCGGGTGCGCGGCACCATGATCCGGTTCCGGCAAAAGGAGGAGTTGGTGAAGCTCTTGCGGGATTGGGGCAACCTCCTCGGTCGAAACTGCTGCAATCTCGGCATTCTCGCGGCCATGGAGGAGGCTCCGATGATTTACCCGACGGCCGGCGCGTTCGAGGAGGAGTTGGTCTGGCGGCTCTTTCAGGCCATCCGGGGAAATTGACCAAGCCGGGATCCTCCAGTCCGGTCCGGTTTTTTGGGGATGGACATTGCTTTCGACGACGACTTCCTGCTCCGGTTGAAGAAAGTGGCGATTCCGGTAATTGAATAGCTGAAATTCATGTTGGTCAATTGATTAAAAGTGTTTACATAATCATGGAAATTGTCAAAATTGCTGAAGGGTCGAGCTGCGGGAAAGCAATGGAAATCGAATGCATGTTTTGAAAGATGATGCTCAAGAATTGTAATGTGCTGATTACCGGCGCTGCCGGCGGCAGCGGGGTTGGGATCGGAGTGGTCAAAGCCGTGATCGAAGCCGGCGGCCGGCCTGTCATCAATGGGCGAAACCAAAATAGACTCGCGGAGGCGAAAGAGCGTTTTCCTTTGGCGGAAGTGATCCAGGGGGATGTTTCCGTTTCCGCCGACACGGAACGCATGGTTGCGGAGCTTGCCGACCGGGTCGGGCGTATCCATTTTTTGGTCAACAACGCGGGGATCGGTCTCCACAAGCCGCCGCACTTAACGGACGAAGAGGATTTCGACAGGTTAATCGGGGTCGATTTTCGCGGGACCTGGTTAATGACGAAGGCGTGGCTTAAGCACGTGCTGGGGGAGAATGAAAAAGCGAATCCGCCGGCCGCCGCAGTCAATATTTCCTCAGTTCACGCGCGGAAGGCGATGCCCGGGTATGGCATATACGCGGGAGCGAAAGGCGCGGTGGAGTCGTTTACCCGCGGGTTGGCCGTCCATTACGGGCGTTTCGGCGTTCGATTCAACAGTGTCGCCCCGGGCTACGTGCATTCCGAACAAAACTTGGATTTGATTCGGAATTGGACTGACGACCCCGAGGCTTGGGTGCGGGATTTGATTCAGAATCATCAAGCGACCCCGCAACTCATCGAACCGATTGATGTGGGGAGGACGGTTGTTTTCCTGCTTTCCGACGCGGCCAAAGCCGTCACCGGGCAAACGCTGACGGTCGATGGCGGCAGCACGGCATTGCTTTACCCGATGAATTTCGTATGAACGCTTCTCCGAAAATCCGACGGTGGCGATTCACCGAAGTGGTTGTGCCGGCGCGCGAGAACGCGGTGAATCACCCGAGCTTGGTCCGTCCATTGCACAAACTCCCGGTGGCGGGAAGCAAGGGGTGGAGCCATCAGTTCGACGAGTTGCCAAAACTGATCGTGGAAATGGAATTGGACAATGGGGTGGTCGGCCTGGGTGAATTTTACCGCGGGCATTCCCGGTCGACCGTCGAGGCGACCGCGCGCAGGTTGCTGCACGAGAAGCTCGACCGGATTCCGTTGCAGGACATTCCCGTGGCTCGTTGCCGGGAACACGATGGATTCGAACTGGCCATTTGGGACGCCTTTGCCAAGTCCCACGATTTACCCCTTTGCAATCTGCTCGGTGGCGCCGTGCGAAAGCGGGTGAAAGTCGGCGCCTGGACCGGGCACCGGCTGCCTGAGGAGATTGGGCCGATGGCCGCGGACTTCGCGGCCCGGGGATACGATTGCTGGAAGTTTAAATGCGATTTGGAGGACGATGTTGCCGGCTGGTGCCGCGCGATCCGCGAAGCGGCACCCTCGATGTCGGTGATCCTGGACCCCAACGAACGCTGGGAGTATTCTCATGAAGTCGCGCGCCGTTTGCGTGAACTGGCAGGGATCGGGAACTTGCTCTGCCTGGAAGATCCTCTGCCGCGATGGATGTTGCACGAATACGCCATGCTCAAGCGCCTCGGTTTGGCCGCCATTGTCCTCCACGTGTCGCTTCCTTACATCGAGCACGGCCAGCGCGTTCACGACGCGATCCGCGCTGTGCAGGCCGGGGCGGTTGACGGCTTCAATTTCAACGGCGGGTTGGCCGAGTTCGCGCAACTGGGCGGCATCGCCGCCGCGGCGGGCCTTCCGTGTTGGCACGGCAGCGAGGTGGACCTCGGCATTCTTGAGGCCATGTACGTGCATCAGGCCGCCGCCGCTCCGGCATGCGTTTGGCCGAGCGACATTTTTGGGCGAATGATTCGGAAGCACGATTTGCTCGCGGAACCGCTTCGCATCGAGCCGCCGTATGTCCACTTGCCGGAAGGTCCCGGTCTGGGCGTTCAACTCGACCGCGATGCCCTTGCCCTCCATTGTATCCAGGAAAGGATTATCGAATGAATAAAAATCCATTTACACCCAACGATCCGGACCGCTTCGCCATTTGGGAAATGCTGGTGGCGCGCGACATCGAAGCCTTTGTCGCCGCCGACTGGGACCAAGTGGCAAACGACTTCCTGAGCGGGGAGTTTTTTGCCATCGATGCGCGGAAGCGGGATAACCCCGATAGTTGGGGAATCGGGTTTTCCGATTTGGAAAGCTACCGGGAGGAGTGGCTGCGTCAGGCGGAGAAATTCCGGGAGACCCATGGAGAGAAGGACCCGGTCCACACGTTGCGCGACCTTACCAATCTGCGCGACATCGACGTGAGCGGCGATCGCGCGGTGGCGCACAAAAAATTCGACGGAGGAGTCCGCATGCGCGATGGAACGCGGGCCCGGCTCTGCTGGCAGACCCTTTACCATTGCCGCAAGGGCAATGGGCAATGGAAGATCTGCGGTTTCACCGGTTATCTGCCCAACCCGATGGGCGGCGTGGAAAGGGAATCGTCTCAAGATCCGAAACGACTGCCGCGCGGCGCTTCGCAGCACACAACGGCTGGACCGTATTCGCCGGTATTGGAAGTGGAACCCGGCAAACTCGTCGTGATCAGCGGGCAGGCCGCGCTGGACCCGGCGGGACGTGTCATTGGCGAGAGCATCGAAGAGCAGACCCGGCATACGCTGGAAAACTGCTTTACCCAGCTCGCCACCGCCGGGTGTTCGCCCGCGGACGTTTTTAAGGTGAATATTTTCATGACGGACCTGGAGGAGTGGCCGCGGTTGAACGCGGTTTATCAGGAAATGATGCCCGAGCCGCGGCCCGTGCGGACGGCGGTGCAATCCGGGCTTCTTTTGACGCTCAAAGTGGAAATTGAAATGTGGGCCGTAAAACCATGATCTGGGACCTTTGCACCACGCAGGAAATCGCGGCCGCCGACCGTTCGCGCGTGGTGATCCTGCCGCTCGCCGCCACCGAACAACATGGCCCGCACCTACCGCTCGCCACCGACCGACTCATCGCCGAAGGAATCTGCCGTGGCTTGGAGACGAAACTCGGCGACAAGATTCTCATTCTGCCTTGTCCGCCTGTCGGCTATTCCATGCATCACCGGGGTTTCGCCGGGACCCTGTCCCTGACCCACGCCCAACTCATGGAGAGTGCCGCCACGCTTCTGGGTTGCGTGCAGGAGGATGGCTTTGGAAACATTCTCGTCCTAAACGCGCATGGCGGAAACATCGCTCTCGCGGGGGTGCTTATGGAACGGCTGGGGGAGCGCTGTCCGGACGCCCGGCTAGCTTTCACCAGCTGGTGGCAGGTGGCGGCCGAGGCGCTGGGGGAGATTACGGAGACCGGTCCGGGAGGAGTGGGACACGCCTGCGAATTTGAAACGTCGCTCCTCCTCCACCTTCACCCGGAACTGGTGCGGCGGGAGAAAATCGCCGCCGGAACCAACGTCTCCACCCACCCCTGGGCGGAGGGCGACATGCTGCGCGCCGCCCCGGTGAAGCTGCAACGCTCGATGGCCCAAATGACCCGCAACGGCGTGTTCGGGGACCCCGGGGCCGCGTCGGCGAAAAAAGGGCGGGCCATTCTCGATGCGGTGATTGCGGCCCTCGAGCCGGTCATTGTCGATTTACACAATTCCGAAAAATGAGCAAACCTTGGAAAAACGATGAAGAGCTGTTCGCCCTGATGCGGACGCAACTGTTTACCGCCGTCGTCGGCGACATCATGGATGAGTTGGGGCATCAGCGTCAGTTTCTGCCGCCGCAGGTTCAGCCCTTGCGCGATGACATGGTGGTCGCCGGCCGCGCCATGCCGGTGCTGGAAATGGACGATCAAGGAGGCGAGGGGCCGGAGCGCCAGAGCGCGGTGGTGAACCAGCCCTTTGGCCTGATGTTTCACGCCCTCGACGACCTCCGGCCCGGGGAGGTGTATCTATGCAGCGGTTCGTCCCCGGAATACGCGCTTTGGGGCGAACTGATGAGTTTGGCCGCCGGCCAACGGGGGGCGGTCGGAGCGGTTGTCAACGGGTATTCCCGCGACACCAAAGGGATCCTGGCCCAGAATTTTCCCTGCTTCTCCTGGGGGCGCCACGCGCAAGATCAACGCGCCCGCGGCAAGGTGGTCGATTACCGCTGCGCCATCCGCTTCGGCCAGGTCCTGGTGCGCCCGGGCGACATCGTCTTTGGGGATGTGGACGGCGTTTGCGTGGTGCCAAGGGAAATCGAGGACGAGGTATTCGTTCGCGCTCTGGAGAAAGTGCGGGGCGAGCGCCGGGTCTTCGACGCCATCAAAGGCGGCATGAAAGTGCGGGAAGCCTGGGATAAATTCGGCATCATGTAGCGGCGCGGCAGGGGGTGCCAGGTTCAAGCGCAGTGCATGAAAAGAAAGTCGGATCGACCCTGAACCCGGACAGTTTTCAGTTTGCTGTCACCACCATCGCCATCACTTTCCAGCGTACGAAACTCATGTTTCACCGATCAAGCGCCTTGTCTAAGCGAAACCACGCCTGCTCCAACGCAGCGGATCGTAATCACGTAGGGACTGATAACGGTCGGTGGCTGTGCCATGCCTTCGCGGCGGAAATTCCGGCTCAGACCGTTCTGAAACGACGAGGCATTCGCTTCTGGCAGGCCTTCCTAAACGAAAGCGGGATCCAGTAGGAAGCCTCGTCTCCCTAGAAATCCGGCTCCAGCCGCACTCGGAAGAATCGCCACGGTCCATTGTTGGTGTTCCGCACGGTCCATTCCTCAAAAAGGGAGTCCGTGGTCCGTTTCTCCAGTCCTTCCGTTATCGTTATGGGATGCCAAGTTGTGAGAT